>NZ_QPEL01000056.1:0-6269 GCF_008368965.1 Bacillus sp. AY2-1
ATCTTTTTGAATTTTATAGAATGAATATAATGAAATATAATAAAGACTATAAATTTTCCACTTTAAATTCACTTAATCCGTATAATAGGTATGTTATTTTATTTCTGTTTTTTCATTTCTTCTTGCCATGTAGCACCAACACCACCTGATGGTGTATTCCACCGGTCTTCTTGTCGTTTAATACGCTCCATGTCTGCATCGCTCGGCTTAAATCCTTCTACTTCCTTATGTTGCTGTTCCTTATTATGATATTGTTCAACTTCTTTATTATTAGGTTTACAATTGGTAGTAGCTTCTTCGGGCTTATTATCTGCCTTTATACCTGCTGTACTAGATGCGGGCTTATCATTCGTTTCAATATTCTTGCCTTCGTTTATTTGAGGCTTGTAATTATTTGGATTATTCTCATTAGATTGCACGCCTACGTTTTTCTCTTCAGCCCAAAGATTATTTTTTTCACCCCATCCAACAGGAATAACTGAATACATTTTGTTATCTTGACCAACATAATCCGCACCAAGTAACTAATCATTTCATATTTATTTTTTCATTTACTTTTGTTGGAAACTCGTCTATCTTCACATCTTCCCAAGCTATTGCACTTTTTTTCAGTGTAATATACATGTAGAAATACTTCTTTACGAAGATTCAAGTTGTACCGCATGTATCATCTCACTATTTACAAAATAAAGTTAGGCTCAAAATTCTTACACTTGAACAACTGTTTTGTTTTCATACCGTTTATAAGCCTTTGTAGAGGAATAGTATTAGTATGTCCAAGTTTGATAACTTTTTTTCACCAAAACCTACAACTGATCTCATCACTACCATATCTTTATCAGTAATTATCTTCATTGTGGGTTCTTAAATTATACTATTTTCATAACATATGCAGAAGAAATATAACCTACTTGTTTTTAATCTGCCGTTTTAAATAGTGCGTTCTAAAAAACTACTCTTCTTCTAAAATAGCGTAATAATATTCATCCCACCATTCATTCCCATGTGGTATACACTTCCTAAAATAGCCTTCTCTTCTCATTCCAATCTTCTCCATCACTCGATATGATGGAATATTTTGTGGCTGACATGTAGCTATAATCCTATGTAATTTCATTTCCTTAAAGCCATATTTCAATGTAGCTTGTGCTGCTTCAGAAGCATATCCTTTATTGAAGTATTTTGGATTGAACACCCAACCAATCTCATATGTATGCTCACCAAAATATTTATGAAAAACTATATGACCAATCAGAATATCTTTATTAATTAATACTACAGGAAAGTTCTTAGCGTTTTCACCAATGTTTTCATTCACAAAGTTCCTTGTATTTTCTTCAGTAAAAACCCCTTCAGGTATGTATTTCATAACATTGATATCTGATGTATACTCATGAACAGCTTGCCAATCTTTGAACTCAAATTTTCGTATTAATAATCTTTCTGTTTTTATAAACATTTACTTTTCCCCCTCAAAAAATTGCAACTATATTTAAAATCCACTTTTAACCCTTAAAACAAAAAGAACTTGCAGGAATCTCTACAAGTTTTTTTGTTTTAAGGTGAAAATACGGGCCAAACAAACAAACAAACAAACTATCTTACAGCTTGACTTTAGAAACTTTAGGGGTAATGCTTTGACAAATATACTATATAACAAATATTGACATCCACGGAATTTATTTTTGAAAATTGTGTGAATTAAGAAAGAAAGTAGTTTTTTTCTTAGATATTATTGTTAATAACTGATGGTATCATTATATTTCATTCTGCAACTTATTTAGAAGAGATATGTACATTTCGAAGAAGTTCTTCAATAAGTTTTGTTTTTTCATTTACCTTTGTGGCATATGTGAAATCACCATAACAATATGGATACCTAAAATTATTTTTATTTCCACCACAAGTATACATCGCTGGATTTTGATCAACTTTCATCTTAGAAAACTTTTTGGCTGAATCCTCCGAGTGTTGTTTAACTTCTTGACTAGCAATAAAATCAATATACCCTGGCCCCATATTATAGCTTTGAATAATTGTATCCATGCTAACATCTTTGTCCGTTCCATATTTGTACATTTTAGCAAAGTGCTTTACCCCTTGTTCAATGCTCAAGCTTGTCTCTTGAATTTCATTTGGCTTTAATCCAAATGATTCGGATGACTGCATAGGATCGTTTCCCTCACCTCTACTCTCTTGGTACATAATTCCTAATAAAACTGCAGTTTTCTCTCCTAAATTATATTTTTCTAATTCTTTTTTTAAGGTAGACTCATATTGCAATACACGTTTTTCGGTGGCTAGCGCTTTATTTTGTTGAATATTAGTTTTATGATTAAAATATAGCATGCCAAGTATTATTCCTAAACCTAAAATACTAATAAGGAACACTTTTATAATTTGTTTTTTACTTATATCCTTCATATATTCCTCCTCGTATAAGAAATTCAATTTTCCAAAGATAATTGGTTATTTACAAACTATGTAATGAACATCTATCTCCCGCACTTTTTTAGACTCAAACATCAATACTTTAAGGTTTTAAGTTTAATATAAAAAATTAAAGATAAGGTAAAGATAAGATAAAGATAAGATAAAGGGCATTTTTTAGCGTACTTTAAAAGATATTGGTACAAAGTAATAGGTGGGACAACTTGTTGATATGAATGGATTTAGTGATAATTGAGAGGTTATCGTACAAGTTATTAATTTTGGATATATCATTCCAGAAGATTTACCCTATCTTTTCAATATGTTTTATATAAAAAGCTACAACATAAAATATAATAAAAAAAGGCGAACCCTCCACGTAGGAGAATCCACCATCACAAATAACTAATTATTTCACACCTAGTTTTTCTTTTGCTTTCTTAGGAAGCTCGTCTTCCTGCACTTCCTCCCAAGCTGTTACACCTTTTTTCTCTGAGTGATATACACGTATGAATGCTTCTTTACGAAGATTCTTTTGTGCCTTAAATTCTAACTCTTTTTCTTTACCTTCCTTATCAAAACCCGATAATGTATATTCATACTCCTTTCCCATCACTTTATCATCCATAGATTTTGAAACTCCCTCTTTTCCATCCGTTGTAATTTGAACATAATATTCATCCTTACCCATACGATTGATATCACACCCAACTAGTAGACTTGCAAATACAACTAAGAGGCTTAAAAGTGCCAAATATTTTTTCATATTGTTCACCTCATTGATTTTCTATGATACTGTAATCTTAATCTGTGTTCGTTTGAAGAGAAATTCAAAAACATTACGTCAACATTACATTTTCGAAAGATAACAAGATTACCTATATCAATGTTTCTAAATGAGATATTCGCTTAACCATTAAAAATTATTTAAACAATTACTTTCTTCATTTTTTTACTATTTCATAACTTGCTTCAAATTCACCCTTCGCATTTATTGCCTTTTAACGATCATCACACATGACTTAATACATTATTGAAAGAAAAAAAGCTCTGCACTATGCAGGCTTTCTTTATGATTTCACTACTAAATTATTCATAAAACTCACTATAGAATTCGCCTGGAATATACGGAAATAAGGAGATTGAACGTCGTAATATTTGTCGGTAATGATAAGAATTGAAGGAAAGAATTTAGAAGTTTTCGGTTGCCAAGATTCATTATGCCATTCTTGACTATGGAAGTATAACTCATATCTGTTTATCTTATCTTGCATTATCTTTTTACTGTACACCGACTTTTGAACTTCAATAAAGAATGGCGACCTACGCCATATAGTAAAAGCATCCGGCTCCATATATTCCTTCCCATACTTTGGTTCCACTTTGAATAACTTAGGATTTTCATAATGAACAAGTTGTTTGTATACGTCCACAATACCAAGGAAATGAGGAATTTTTTGACTAGTTTTTCTGATAGTACTGGGTTGCGGAAAATAAATGTATGGGTGCTGTAATACGTTAGCATCAACATAGCCATCTCTTCTTAATCTTTTCATAACCGTATTACAGCAGGTTATCGCATTCTTTAAGCCTTGAAAGTGCAAATCAATAATATCGTCTCGGGACATGCATCTAAATTGCTTCAAATCATTCAGAATTCCTTTATCTCTACTCTTCATCATCTAACACCCCAAATAACGGAATTTCTTCTTGCGATGAGTTCTTGAGTATCTTCTCCTCTTTAGACATTCGGTATGGTTCAACAATTTGTTTCGCCTTACTTAATTCCAAATAAGGAGCTTGCACTTTCTTTAATCCATTTCGTTTAAAAATCATTTGTCCAGATTGCTCTAAATGCTCTGAACCAGGAGTCCCCATAATATTACTATTAATCGCACTATCACATTTAAAGCCCATTCTTACAGTCATATTAAGTTTTAACTTACCATCTAACACCTTGGCATCTGGCCTCTGCATACTAAGCAAAAGAAAAACCCCCAGTGATCGCCCGACTGCTGAAATCTTTTCAATCGTAGTCATGCACTCTTTTTCATCTTTAAGCATAGCCACTTCATCAATAGCAAGTAGGATATATGGCTTTTGATGATTTGGATTTAATTTGTTGTACGCATTAATATGATCAACTTCATATTTTTCCATAAGTTTTCTTCGTTCCCTGATTTCCTTCCATAACTTTTGAAGCATTATTTTCATTTCGATTTCCTCCATACAAACTTCTTTTACATGCTTGACTTTACGTAAAAAATGAAATTCAGAGTTTTTTAAATCACCAAGATACAAATGCAACGTATTAGGAGACATATATTGAATGAGTGTGGATAGCACAACACGTACCATACTACTTTTCCCGCTTCCCGTTTCTCCTGCGATTAATAAGTGCGGTGAATTGGAACCAATCATGTCATACGCAATTATTTTTCCGTATTGGTCCCTGCCGACCACAACAGGTAAATCGTAACCTTTTAATTGTGGCTGCCATTCTCTATAACAATAAGTATACGGATTTAGCCCAGCATTCGAATGAAATACATGTAGGACAAACTTTTTCACATCCCCTTCAATCGTAATATTCCGTCCTAATATTTGTTGAAAACAAAACCACTTCTTTTCAATCTTCTGTGGATCTAATCCGTTTGGTATGGTAAATACATATCTCACGCTTTCTGCTGAAGAAGATATATTATATATCTTTGGATAAATAGGAAATTTCCCCCCACGTGTTTGATGTTCCGTATATAGACCCGCTTTTCCAAATACCTCTATAAGTCGATTCCTTAACCTTTTTATATGAAGCCAATTCTTTATCATTCTCATATACTTCCCCCTAAAACATGATTAGGATGCGAAAAAATACATATCCAATCAAACAAATTCCACCTATCCGCATGCCGTAATAAATACCTTCACTTATAAATTTAGCTGCCGATATATGGTCATGCCGCACTAAATATCTTTCTAACATGACTGCCCCTATTAAAACCGTTCCCATTACTCCTAATGCAATGTAAGTATGTAGTACCTGATCCGATACATGAAGGAATGCGAAAGGACTAAATGAATTGTATTTATGATTTTTCTTTTCTTTCTCTTCGTATGGTTGATTCATACATTCACGAAAAGAAATTGTTTCCTTCCTATTACGCATTTAAATGTCCCCCTCTATAAACAAAATGAAAAAACTAGTTAAAATATAGGGTTTATATGCCTATTACCTTGATAGCATTATCTTGACTGTTAACTTGGTAGAAACTTTGCTAGTACAAAGGCTAGTTGATTTCGCATCTAATTTGGTAATAAGTTTGCTATATACCATAGTGGCTACCTTGATACATCATATTACGTGGGGCTTGTACATTATTAACACTTTTGTTTAAAAAAATCATGCTTTGGTAAAGATGTGATTAATAGGAGATTTACGGATAGGAGTGTTCACAATGTTTGGCTTGGGGAAACCATTATCAAAGTTTGGTAAATTTTTAAGAAAGAATAATATTACTCAAACCGAATTAAAGGAATGGAGTGGAGTAAATCAAAATACAATTAGTCGTATTTCTCGTTCAAATACATTTAAGCCTTCATTAGGGAACGGCCAAAAACTAATTAGGGCCTTAAAAAGAAAAGGTTACAGCGTAGACTTTGAGGATTTCTGGATGTAATAATCAGCTCGATAAATCGAACTGATTATTTTTTATGGTTAGGAGATTACAAACTTCATTGTAATTTTCACTAATCAACTATCTAATCTAAGAGAAATAAAATAATGAAATTGATTATACACAGGAACGATTCTCTATAGTAAGGATTACACAATATTAAAA
>NZ_QPEL01000057.1:0-3093 GCF_008368965.1 Bacillus sp. AY2-1
ATTGTAAGGTTATTTTAATTGACACTCGTATGTATAAGTAACTATACTGGTTACACAATGTTGGTGAGTATATTTAATAATCTTTATCTATAAGTGTATGTCCGAGGATTATTTTTGGAGCAATAATTCGATTTTAAATTTATTATCTGATATATATTAATGTAAACAACTTAATCTATTCTTTATTCAAGGTCGTATTATTTAAAGATTAATTATAAATGATATATTTACCAAATTGTAATAATTTGATAGAGGTGTTACATTTTGAAATACAAATTAATTGCTACAGGAATTCTTGCTGGAAGTCTATTAACCTACTCATCTAATACATTTGCAAATACTCATAAGTTCCCAGATGTTCCTGCATGGGCGGACAAATCCATCTAATACATTTGCAAATACTCATAAGTTCCCAGATGTTCCTGCATGGGCGGACAAATCCGTTAATTATTTAGTTGATAAACAGGTATTGAATGGCTATCCAGACGGAACGTTCGGTTCAAATGACTCATTAGACAGAGCTTCGGCTACAAAAATTATGACAAAAGTTTTAGGTATACAAATTGACTCTAATGCAAAACCATCATTTACAGATTCACAAAACCACTGGGCTACTCCGTATATTGCTGCTGCTGAAAAAGCTGGTATTGTTAAAGGTGAGGGTAATGGAATCTTCAATCCATCCGGAAAAGTAACTCGTGCTGCTATGGCTACGATGCTAGTAAATGCATATAAACTACAAAGCGCAGCAAATCATAATGAGCAGGTTAAATTTGAAGATTTAAAAGGGCATTGGGGAGAAAAATATGCCAATATTTTAATCGGTTTGAAAATTTCCAATGGTACTGAGAACGGTTGGCAACCAAATAGATTTATAACACGTGCTGAAGCTGCTCAACTTACTGCAAAAACAGATATGATGCAACATCGTCCCCAAAACCCATTAGAAAGCAAAACAATCATTATTGATCCTGGACATGGTGGCGAAGATCCTGGGAAATCCACAAAGGGATTACCTGAAAGTAAGATTGTACTAGACACTTCTTTACGTCTACAACAATTACTTGAAAAGCATACACCATTTACAGTTTTATTAACTCGTCAATCTGATAATAGACCGGGGCATGATCAAAAAAGTTCTTTACAGGAACGTGTTAAATTTGCTAAGAAAAATCAGGGTGATATCTTTATAAGCGTACATGCAAATGCTTTTAATGGTAATGCAAAAGGGACAGAAACATATTACTATAAATCTTCTAAATCCGAAAAAACAAATCCTCATGTGGAAGAAAGTCGTGTTTTAGCAGAAAAAATTCAAACACGTTTAGTAGAGGCACTTCAAACACGAGACAGAGGAGTTAAACATGGAGACCTTCATGTAATAAGGGAAAATGACATGCCAGCTGTGTTGACGGAACTGGCGTTTATAGATAATGGTATTGATTACAGTAAATTATCTACGGAAGATGGCAGACAAATTGCAGCAGAAGCCATTTATGAAGGAATTTTAGATTATTATGAATGGAAAGGAAATAATGTATCTGAATATAGGCTGTAATAAGTAATTGAAAATATAGTAATTCTCGAAATGAAGAATTCTATAATTTTTTTGTATTTTTTTAAACAATAATTTTAAATTTGTATTTAAAATTATTGTTTAAATTTTTATTTTATGTTTTAATATTATTGATAATAGTTATCAATAATAGTGAGAGGAAGATTAGTGAAACATGTGTTTTTAGTTAGTGTCATAAAAGTTAATGAATTTCTATATTGTATGGCTATGAATCTATCTCTATTTTTGCGAACTAGAAATAATATATTTATATCTTTTAAATGTTTAAGAAGGAGTGGCTGTCTGTATGAAAAAAGCAAAAGAAATAGCTAAATGTGTTGCGGTAGCGTCCGTTATTATGTCTGGATCATTTAGTTTACAAGCAACATCTGCATTTGCAGATTCTAAAGGAACTGTAGAAAATCTTCAAAATGGTGGGAAGGTCTATAATAGTTTTAAAACTACTTATGACATGAAGCAGAATATCAAAAATTCGATAAAGGTTTCTTTTATTGAGGATCCTTACGCAGATAAAAAGATTGCAATTGTGACCACTGATGGTAGTAATATTGATGCTAAATATACAGTTAATAGTGGATACTATAACGCAGGCTTAAAATGGCCATCAGCTTATCATACTGAAGCAGAAATAACAAGTGGTGATAGTGCTCAGTTCCATAAAGCTGCCCCAGTTAATACAATGACTTCAGCAAAGGTCACTTCTGAGGTAGGGTATACACTTGGTGGAAGTGTTAAAGTAGGAGTAAATGATAAAGGGCCAAATGCCGATGCAAGTATCACAGGTAGCTTTGCTTGGAAAGAAAGTGTATCTTATGATCAAGTAGATTATAAAACGGTATTAGAGACTCACACAGATAAGAAATTAAATTGGAAAGTAGGATTCCAATCATTTAATTTCCCAGAGTGGGGAATTTATAATCGTGATTCATTCAATACTTTCTATGGTAATCAACTATTTATGAAATCACGTAGTTATAATGAAGGAACGAATAATTTTGTTTCAAAAGATACAGTACCAGCTTTAACAGGATATGGTTTTTCTCCAAACGTAGTAGCGGTTATTACTGCTGATAAAACAGAAATTACATCAGATTTAAAAATAACAAATCGTAGAATTTCAGATCAGTACAATATTGAGTGGGTAAGTTCAAAATGGTGGGGAACAAATAATAAAGATACATATAATGAATTCTTTACGAACCACTATAAATTAGACTGGAAAAACCATCAAGTTACTCTTGATAACCAAAAATTCCTTGAAGAACAAATGAATAGTATCAACAGCGTGAATGATAAACTTAACAAAGGAAAAGGGAAGTTATCTCTTTCAATGAATGGAAATCAACTCAAAGCTACGTCTAGCAATGCTGGTTATGGTATCAGTTATGAAGATAAGAATTGGGGTATCTTTGTAAATGGTGAAAAGGTCTATACTTTTAATGAAAAATCAACTGTAGGCAATATATCTAATGATATTAACAAATTAAACAAAAAAGGAACTTATAGAGAATAAAAAC
>NZ_QPEL01000058.1:0-19526 GCF_008368965.1 Bacillus sp. AY2-1
TATATCCATAGTACAATTATTACCTTATAAAAAAGCAGTTCAATTAACAAAATTAGAGATAGAAAAGTATAAAATGTACTGCATAGGTCTTGGTATGAATTACAAATATATCGATTCAGATTATGTAAAGAAAATAAAGAAAAGTGGATTAGAAGTTCATCCATTTACAGTAGATAATGAAAATGATATGAAAAAGTTACTTGCATGGGGAGTCGACGGGATGTTTACCAATTATCCAGATCATTTACATTCAATATTGGATTTGAAAAATCATGAATAAGTAGTGTTATTCATAAAGGGAAAATTTACACAACCTGTATACTAGGATTATCAATGCAAGAAGGCATGTATCATATCAAAAGAAAATACCAAAAACCGCAACTGGAAGACCTAGGTTGTGGTTTTTTATTGCTTTGATTTCAGTTTACAAAGTTTGAAGCTAGAAGTGAAAACCTTTTTAGATGAATTGGCTTCTTATGTATTTGTACTTCGTATCGTTCTAGGTATATGTACAACCCATGAGACGAATTTTGCATATGATAATAGAAAAGGAGATGTTGCATATTGAAATACCACAATAGAAATGTAAGTAATCTGAATAAATTAGCGGATAATACGAAAGCTGCCGCTTTTAAGTGGTATCAGTACTGCATTGACAATGGTATTGAAGTGTTAATTTACGAAACAATCCGTACGGTCGAGCAACAACGTGAATATGTTCGTAAAGGAGCATCGCAAACGATGCGCTCATATCACTTAGTAGGACAAGCATTAGATTTTGTTCCAATTCAGTCGAATGGTACAGAAGATTGGAATGGCTATAATAAAGAACCGTGGGCATCAGCAATTCGTTATGCTAAACAAATTGGCTTTGAATGGGGCGGTGACTGGAAAGGATTTGTGGATAGCCCGCATTTGCAATATAACTACAAAGGGTATGGAACGGATACTTTTGGAAAAGGTTTTCAAAACGTAGCGACTCCTCCTCCAACGAATGATGGTGTAGGGGTAGCTTATATTAACGGTAGCAATGTAAATTTACGAAAAGGACCTGGTACTGGATATGGTGTTATTCGCCAATTAGGGAAAGGAGAGTCCTACAAAGTATTTGGGCAATCAAATGGCTGGTTAAATTTAGGTGGCGATCAGTGGATTTATAACGATCCATCATATATTCGTTATACGGGAGGAAATGTACCCGCAACTTCACAATCATCAAACGATGGTGTAGGCGTAGTTACTATAATAGCGGATGTATTGCGTGTTCGTACCGGACCAGGAACAAATTACGGTATTGTGAAAAATGTGTACCAAGGTGCAAAATATCAATCGTTTGGATATAAAGATGGTTGGTATAATGTTGGTGGAAATCAATGGGTTTCTGGTGAATATGTTACATTTGTAAAGTAAAAATAAGAGCCGTCCTGTTGGGCGGCATTTTATTATAGATGTTCATAGGACGAGTGCTCATAATATCATTCGTAATATATAGAGTATAATTTTTCATTCTAATAATCAGAAAGTAATCAAAATGTAATTAATTTTAACTACGCTTTTTATATTTTTTTGATACACTGGCTACGAGGGGGATACCAATTAATGTGGGTAAAAACCAAAACCATATTGGCGGAAGTAAATTTATAATGGGAATATGGATGCCGACATTTACTAAAAGTGCGGTGACTGCACCTATATAAGAACCTAACATACCTCTAATGTGGTGATGGAGCCAATTTTTCCAACGTTTTTTTCGTGCGAGGTATCCATAAATTGCAAATGAATAAGAGAAGATTGCTACATAAAATAAATATGCGATTTTATCCCAGTTGATAATGGATAATATTATTGCCGTAAGGGTAATGACAACATAGGATGCATGATATATCTCGCCCCATTCAGTATGTTTTCCTTTCTTCTTTTGAGCAACCATCGCTACAATACCAGTGATTAAGCATATTGTTCCAAATAGTATGTGTATGGTTAAAAGAATGTTAAAAATGCTCATAATAATTCCTCCTTTTTTATTTTTATAGTATTGCAGTATAGGAGAAAAGTTGAAACATATTGTTTGTTGGCCTTAATATATTGAAATAAAGGTAATCCTAGAACAAATTTAAACGGACAAATTTTTCTTGATTTTAGTGAGCCACGTATTACGTGAAATGAAGGAGAGACTTCCATGTTTACATCTATTACATATTTACAATCAGGGAATGACAAACAACAAAAGGTATATGATGTTTTAAATAAACTAAACATAATGGAGGATTTAGCTTTGTATAGTCCCGTTCTTTGCGGGACAATCCCTATAAGAATTGATACTCTCCAATCTGACTTAGATATAGTAATGGAAGTACATAACTTTGATGTTTTTGAGCAGGAAATGAGATCTTTATATGGTTCTTATAGAGGGTTCAATATAAAAAAGAAAAAAATGAAAGGTACTGAATCGATAAAGGTAAATTTTGAATTCGAAGGTTTTGAATTTGAATTATTTGCTCAGCCTAAGCCAGTGCGTAACCAAAATGCATATAGACATATGATAGTAGAGCACATGCTATTAATGCAGCATCCACATATAAGGGAAGAAATTCTTCGCTTGAAAGAGAACGGTATAAAAACAGAACCTGCTTTTGCTCAAGTATTAAACATTGAAGGAGATCCTTATGAAGGACTTATTGTGTTGGGGCAGGAAATGCGGTTGTGGTAAATAAGATACATAAAAACTCCTCTATAGAAAAAGAGGAGTTTTTATTATGCCATTAGCTTACGGATTAATTCACTCAGCAATTTAACCCCGTGAGTCATTTGTTCTGGAGAAGCATATCCATATGATAAACGAATGTACGGTTCTGATTCTTCTTCATAAATACGTCCTGGATTTAAAAGAATTCCCTTTGATAGTGCCTCTGAAAATAATTTCTTCATCGGAATGCTAGGTACAACCTTAAGCCATATAAAGAATCCGCCGTTAGGAATATCCCAAGTGGCAATATCTGCACAATACTTATTTAAAGCCCGTATCATGATTTGTCTTCGTTCTTTTAGTTGAATTCTTACGTTTGCAACATGTTCTTCATAAAAACCTTTTTTTATCCATTCAGCAGCAACTCTTTGGGATAACGAACTCGATCCATAGTCTGTTTGCATTTTTATATCTGACAATCTTTCAATAACTGGTTCAGGTCCAATAATCCATCCAATTCTAAGTCCTGGGCTAAGTGTTTTAGATAGACTACCAACATATAATACATGTCCATGTTTATCTATTGATTTTAAAGGAGCTGGAGGGGGTTCATCAATCCATAACTCACGATAAATATCATCTTCAATAATAGGTAACTGTTCCTTTTCACATATCTTTATTATTTCTTTTCTTCGTTCTTGAGACATTAATATCCCAGTTGGGTTTTGAAAACTAGGAATAGAATATAAAATGTTTTTCTTTTGACTGTATTTAATGCGTTTTAATAATTCGTTAGGTAAAATACCGTGATGATCCATAGCTATACCAGATAAATTTATATTTGCTGATTGAAATACATGAAGTGAATATAAGTAAGAAGGTTGTTCAAGTAAAACAGTTGATTCTCTATGCAAAAGACCAATTGATATTAATTGCAATGCTTGTAATGCACCAGAGACGATTAATATAGAACCCGGTGATACATGTATTCCGAATGATTTTACGTAGTTACTTATTGCCTCACGTAACGGTAAAAAACCTTTTTGTTCTTCGTATCCGAAATAATCTAATTCGTCACTTACGTTTTTCATAATGGACTGCATCGTTTTTAGCGGGAAAATTTGAGGTGCAAGTTCACCTTTACTAAGATGGATAAGTGTTTTATTTGCTTCTGCTTCATTTATTTCTCGTACCATTAACTTGCTAGGTTTATGAATACCAGCTTTTACATATTCACTCCAATCAGGCGGGGGATTCGTCGCTAATAATGACCATGTATTATTTGTTACAACTGTTCCTGCTCCGATTTTCCCTTGAATTAAGCCATCTGCCATAAGTTCATCGAGCGCAGTTATTACAGTACTTCGATTTACATGAAATAATTTTGCTAACTGCCTTTGACTAGGGATCTTACTTCCGATCGGCCATTCTCCGTTTTCGATTTTTTCTTTCATATAATCTACTATCTGCCGATATTTAGGCAGTTTTTTATTCGTTGTCATAAAAAAACTCCCTCGTTCAATTTAAAAATGCCAAGTGGTTGGTTTTTACGATAAATAACTGGTTGAAGACATTGTATCAACTATTAAATATGATGAAAAGAAATAATTGGTAATTTAAAAATGGTTGGTTTATTAGAAAGGGAGAGAAAACATGCATAATAAAAAATGGGATTTACGCATTATATATGCACACGCGTTTACGATTCTTATATGGGGAACTGCTTTTCCGGCAATTCGTATGGGGCTTGAATCTTATACACCTGAGCATCTTACTTTACTACGCTTATTAATCGCTTCATTTATACTTCTGTTGTTTTCTTTTATCTACAAGTTACGGCTACCGGATTTAAAGGATATCCCAGCAATTTTTATGTTCGGTGCTTTAGGATTCACTTTTTATCACATTGCATTAAACTACGGCGAAAAAACAGTAAATGCTGGTTCTGCAAGTTTAATTGTTTCGGTCACACCTATAGTAACGGCAATTCTTGCTTCTATATTTTTAAACGAAAAAATGAAATTAAATGGTTGGATCGGTGGTGTAATTAGTTTTATAGGAATTGCTCTCATATCATTTAGTCAAGGAGATGCTATTCAATTGAATAGTGGGGGATTATTTATATTATTAGCAGCGATTTCAGAAAGCCTATATTTTGTTTTTCAAACTTCTTACTTAAAAAAGTACGGCTTCTTACCATTTACCATATATACAATTTTATCTAGTACTGTATGTATGCTTATTTTCTTACCGGGAATGTATACAGAAATACTAGCAGCTCCTCTTGAAGTGAATGTGAGTGTTTTATATTTAGGCTTATTTCCAACAGTACTCCCATATATCGCATTGGCCTATATCATATCTCATGCTGGTGCTGCTGAGGCAACAAGTTCTCTATATTTAACGCCAGTAACTGCATGTTTTATTGCTTGGTTATGGTTAGGAGAAGTGCCAACTTTAGTTTCGATAATTGGCGGAGGGATTACTATACTTGGTATCGTGATTGCTCATATACCAGTATTAAGAAAAGAAAAACATAGGAATTTAGCAAATAATCAATCCGTATAACGTAATTCAATAATAATTTTATGATACTTTTTCATATAGTTTCTTTCTTATGTTGATAAATATAATATTTTGTATTTCAGTTAAATATTGTATGTTACATTTTATGTAGTAAGCATTTTAAAAGGAGATGACAACATAATGAATGGAAAAAGAAATATTTTCACATGTATTTCTATTATAGGAATCGGTCTAGCTAGTTTTTCTAATTCTAGTTTCGCAGCAAATGTAACGGACAATTCAGTACAAAATTCTATTCCCGTAGTTAATCAACAAGTAGCTGCTGCAAAGGAAATGAAACCATTTCCCCAGCAAGTTAATTATGCAGGTGTTATAAAACCTACTCATGTTACACAGGAAAGTTTAAATGCTTCTGTAAGAAGTTACTACGATAATTGGAAAAAGAAATATTTGAAAAATGATTTATCTTCTTTACCTGGTGGTTATTACGTAAAAGGAGAGATTACGGGTGATGCGGATGGGTTTAAGCCACTTGGAACTTCAGAAGGTCAAGGGTATGGGATGATAATTACAGTATTAATGGCTGGTTACGATTCAAATGCCCAAAAAATCTATGATGGTTTATTTAAAACAGCAAGAACTTTTAAAAGCTCTCAAAATCCTAATTTAATGGGATGGGTTGTCGCAGATAGTAAAAAAGCACAAGGTCATTTTGATTCTGCTACTGATGGGGATTTAGATATTGCGTATTCTCTTCTTCTTGCTCATAAGCAGTGGGGATCAAATGGAACAGTTAATTATTTAAAAGAAGCACAAGACATGATTACAAAAGGTATTAAAGCTAGTAATGTTACAAATAATAGCCGACTAAATTTAGGAGATTGGGATTCTAAAAATTCACTTGATACGAGGCCATCTGATTGGATGATGTCACACCTTAGAGCATTTTATGAATTTACAGGTGATAAAACTTGGCTTACTGTTATTAATAATTTGTACGATGTTTATACGCAATTTAGTAATAAGTACTCTCCAAATACAGGGCTTATTTCAGATTTCGTTGTAAAAAACCCACCACAACCCGCACCTAAAGACTTCTTAGATGAGTCAAAATATACAAATGCATATTATTATAATGCTAGTCGAGTACCTTTAAGAATTGTAATGGACTATGCGATGTACGGTGAGAAGCGAAGTAAAGTCATTTCTGATAAAGTCTCTTCGTGGATTCAAAATAAAACGAATGGAAATCCTTCTAAAATTGTGGATGGTTATCAATTAAACGGGTCTAATATTGGTAGTTATCCAACTGGTGTATTCGTTTCGCCATTTATTGCTGCAAGTATAACGGATAGCAATAATCAAAAGTGGGTAAATAGCGGTTGGGATTGGATGAAGAATAAGAGAGAAAGCTACTTTAGTGATAGTTATAATTTATTAACTATGTTATTTATTACAGGAAATTGGTGGAAACCTGTACCTGATGATAAAAAAATACAAAATCAAATAAATGATGCAATTTATGAAGGATACGATAATTAATTAAATTTGAGAATGGTTACTTAAGAAAGGAATTAGCATACGCTAGTTCCTTTTTAATATTTTGTAAAACATTATCCATTCTAAAATTCGCATAGATATATTTGCTTTTTTCATATACATAGTTATTGATGACTCTATGTTTTTATGAGGGGAGAGTATTTCTTGGAAAAAGTATTATTTTTCGGAGACCCAGGTATTGATGACTCATTTGCCATTATGTATAGTTTACTGCATCCCGAAATTGAAATTGTAGGTATTGTAACTGGATACGGAAATGTTGAGCATATACATGCTGCACATAATGCAGCGTATATTTTACAGTTAGCAAATAGACAAGACATTCCTGTCATTAGTGGTGCAACAAAACCACTTACAGAAGAAATTACTACGTACTACCCTGAAATTCACGGAGCAGAAGGATTAGGGCCCATCCATGTTCCAGAAAGCGTATTATCTATTCCAATATACAATTTTGGTAGTATCGCTGCGATTCTTGTAAAGTACGGAAAAGATTTAACGATTGTTGATGTAGGAAGATCTACCTCGTTAGCAATTGCTTTTAATTTATGGAATGATTTAATGCTAAATGTAAAAGCAATATATTTCATGGGTGGTGTTTTTTTAGAAGTAGGAAACGTTACGCCGTTAGCAGAGGCAAATGTGTATGGAGATCCTATAGCAAGTAAAATTGTTTTCCATCAAGCAAAGAATTTATTAATATTCCCTTTAAATGTAACAAACAAAGCTGTGTTAACACCAAATGTATTTAGCTATATTCAAGCTAATACAAAGAATCCATTTCATATGATAATGAAACCAATGTATGATTACTATTTATCTGCATACCAAAAACTTAATCCATCTATCGAAGGACCTTTGCTACATGATGTGGTTGCAATAAGTGGATTAGTAAATCCAAGTTTTTTTGAATTTGTGCATCGTACAGTAAATGTAGATACATACGGAGATACGAAAGGACAAACATTTGCTGATTTCCGCCCTAGCTCTATACCTGAAGGGGGCCATATAGCATTAGAAATAGATGAACAAAAATTCATTCAAGATTTTATAAAAATCATGTTATAAGTTGTTGTCGAAAAAGGGAATTATTTCAATGCGTTGAATATAAAAATACATCCCTCTAGATAAAGGAGCTTACAATATTGAATGTCCAGTTAAAGGTTGTTACGAGAGAAAATTGGGAAGAAGCATTAAAGCTACAAGTTAAAGAAAATCAGTTGAAATTTGTTCCATCCGTAGCAGTTTCGCTTGCTAAAGTATATATAAAACCAGATGGTGACAATGTAGAGTACATACCATTCGCTATATACGTTGGTGACCTTATGGTTGGTTTTGTAATGCATGCAGTTGTAAGAAAGACATCAGATATGTATTGGATTAACGGATTTATTATTGATCAATCGCAGCAAGGTAATGGATATGGAAAAGCAGCATTACAAGAAAGTATTAATATAATAAAAAATACTTTTAAATCGTGTAAAGAAATTAGATTAACCGTACATAAAGATAATATCTCTGCAAAGAAACTATATGAACGATACAGTTTCAAATCATTAGAACAGGAGTATGATGGCGAGCAAGTATATCGTTTATTTGTTTAACTATTAGGAAGTAACGGCATGAAATGAAATATGCAATTTACTGAAGTGAAAATTGAAGTGTTCATTCCTGAAGAATATATTGAAACATTAAGGGATGAATTAAATAAAATTGGAGCATGTAAAACGGGCGAATATGACCATTGTCTTTCCTATAGTTCAGTGAAAGGATATTGGAGACCTTTAGACGAGGCATCTCCTTTTAATGGAGAAATTGGTCGAATATGCGAAGGGCAAGAATGTAAAGTTGAAATAAAGTGTAAACGAGAACTTGTAAAAGATGCTCTTGAAGTTATTAATGATATTCATCCGTATGAAACACCTATGATTTATATTATACCAATACTAAATGACTATTTTGAGCAACTATATATTGAATAACTAGGAGGAATATCAATTGAAAAGTAAATTTCATCATATTGTACGAGCAGTCATGATAAAAGATGAAAAATTATTAGTTGCTGAATATATTGGCCATCATTATTTTTTACCTGGTGGCCATGTTGAAATTGGAGAATCAGCAGAGAATGCATTAATAAGAGAGTTAAGAGAAGAACTTGGAGTAAACTGTAGTATACAACAATTTTTAGGAGTCATAGAAAATCAATGGCAAGATAAAGAAGTGCTTCATCATGAAATTAACCACATTTTTGAAGTAGAGTCACAAGATTTACATACGGACTTACCACCGAAATCTAGCGAGTCTCATTTAGCATTTCAATGGATAGATTGTAATAAAGAAGCCTTAAATCATTATGAAATCATGCCAATGCCTTTAGTGAAGGAATTACTAGAAAGAAAGTTAAGTGATGAACTACTAAATTGTTGGATTAGTAATTTTTAAATCACTTTATTTATAGTAAATACGTCCATCGAATGAATATAAAGAAAATAGGCTGAAAAACAAGGTACATCACCTAGTGTAAGTTCATATTTTGTTGATGTACGCATTTAGTCTATAGTCTTGTTTCTACTTTGTTCACAAGAATTTATTAACTTTAATATTTGGGCGGAATTTATATTTATAAATGGAGGGGTTCTTAATGAATCAGTTTCAACATGAACTACAAACATTAAATCTTAATGATTATCAAACTGGTAATGTTGTGTATTGGGATCAACAACAAAGTCAATATCCATACTACTACATTCAAGACGATGCACGTCGTTGTGGCGGATGCGGAGGTTGTGGTGGACGCTGTGGCGGTTGTGGCGGCGGTAGATGTGGTGGCTGTGGTGGACGTTGCGTAGGTTGCGCTGGTTGTTTTGGTTGCTTTAATTGCTGGAACTGGTGGATTATTTAAATATAGTACATCATTAATATTTTATATGAAAGAAAGGTGTAAATACTGTTTATACTTTTCTTTCATGCTGTAATTTTGTATTAGTGTTAAGGGGGATTTATTTGTATACATACGAAAAGTTGATTTCTTGGGTAGAAAATATAAAAGAAAAAAATCAAAGTTCTGCTGCAGCACTTTGTATTATAAAAGATAATAAAATCGTGCTAGAGCATTATAGTGGTTATCACTCAAATACATCTACAAGCAAGAAAGTAACAGCACCTTCACAATTTAACGTTGCTTCTGCTAGAAAAAGTTATTTAGGATTAATAATAGCGTATGCGCTTTATGAGGGGAAAATAAACTCTATTGATGATGAAGCGATAAAATATTTTAAAGACTTTGATCCTGTATTGCTTGGTAAAACGACGATAAGACATTTAGTAACACATTCGCACGGATTAGAAGAAACGAATGACGGGACAATTTTTCGTGAATTTGAACCGGGACAATCATGGGCGTATAGAGATATTAATGTAAGAATGATGACACTTCTTATTTATCAGCTATATAACAAAAGTTTTCCTGAATTGTTAAAAGAGCGTGTTTTTAAACCTGCTAAATTTCAAGAAACAGGATGGAGAATACAGCAAGATGAAAATTTGGTTGAAATTATTAATAATCCAAATGAAGACCCGATAAGTGGAATTGGTACAGTAAATGATGGTACTGAAAAAAATCTATTTGTCTCAGCTAGAGAATTTGCGCAGTGGGGCAATCTTCATCTAAATCAAGGCATGATACATGATAAACAAATCATTCCAAAAGAAGTTATAAAAATTGCTACGAGTTTGCAGAGTCCAACATTTATAAACAAAGAGCTACCACAAAATGGGGTGTTTTGGTTCATCCAAAATGAGCCTGCACAATTAAGCGAACTTGGTGAACGTATTCCAAAAGGGTCGTATCAAATATTAGGGATTACTGGACCGACTATTTTAGTAATACCTGAATATAATGTAGTTGTTGCAAAAATGTATAATAAAAGATATAACTACGGCGGTGATAATTATTTATATTATTTACGTGAATTTAGCAATTTAGTCGCTGATACATTTCGTAACGGTAATAGGGCATAATTACTCCTATAATGAAAAGGAGTGAGAGAAAGTGAAAGATAAAATGAATAAAAACAAAAAGCAAAAGATCAAAGATGTAAATACAGAACAAAATGCGATTTATAGCGATCCGAAAGATGCAGCTAATATGCAAACGGTACCGCAGCCGAAAGATTTTGATGAAATTGAATATTAATTTTTCGTCCATCCGACTATATGATGAATGAAAAATACATCTTAAGTCCCATCACATGATTGAAATCTTTTGGTATTCTATTTACATAAGCATTTGAAAATGTCTTATCTTAACAAAGCTTTCTTTAAGTAAATCTAATATAACCTGCAAAAAGACACTTCATTATGGAGTGTCTTTTTGTGTACATGAATTCAATTTCCATTTTCCGTACAGTATCTTACTTTTTATGATGGATATACTAACTGTGAAAATTCATGTCAAGATAAAAGAAGGGGACAAGTTAGTATGAAACAAAGTTCTATAAATCCGTTACTAATTGTTCTAGGTACAATCATTGTTCAAATTGGCCTTGGAACAATTTATACATGGAGTTTATTTAATCAACCCCTTGTAAGTAAGTTTGGATGGAATCTTAATTCAGTAGCGATAACTTTCTCCATAACAAGTTTTTCTTTATCATTCTCAACTTTATTTGCAGCAAAGTTGCAGAAAAAATTAGGACTTCGAAAACTTATTGCTACTGCAGGAATTGTTTTAGGACTCGGCTTAATACTTAGTTCACAAGTTTCTTCTTTACCACTATTATATTTATTAGCTGGTGTCGTTGTTGGTTATGCGGATGGAACAGCTTATATTACATCACTATCTAATTTAATTAAATGGTTTCCAAATCGGAAAGGGCTTATTTCAGGTATATCTGTATCAGCGTATGGAATGGGCAGCTTAATCTTTAGATATATAAACGGAAATCTTATCAATAACCTTGGTGTATCACAAGCATTCTTATATTGGGGTATTATCGTGTTACTTTTAGTGTTAATCGGATCGTTCTTCTTACGTGAGGCAATTGTAAGTAATGCTGTAACTGAAACATTACACAATGACTATACTCCGCGTGAAATGATGCGAACGAAACAAGTATATCTCCTATTTTTTATGTTATTCACCTCGTGTATGGGTGGTTTGTATTTAATAAGTATGGTAAAAGATATCGGCGTACAACTCGTTGGACTTAGCGCAGCAACCGCTGCAAACGCCGTTGCTATGATTGCAATCTTTAATACAGTAGGTAGAATTATTCTTGGGACGCTATCAGATAAAATCGGCCGAATGAAAATTGTCTCTGCAACGTTTATTATTATAGGATTGTCAGTCTTTACTTTAAGTTTTATTCCGCTAAATTACGGAATCTATTTTGCTTGTGTAGCAAGTGTCGCCTTTTGCTTCGGTGGTAATATAACTATATTCCCAGCTATTGTCGGAGATTTCTTTGGATTAAAAAACCATAGTACAAATTACGGCATTGTCTACCAAGGTTTCGGATTTGGTGCGCTTGCAGGATCATTTATTGGAGCGATACTCGGGGGATTTCAACCAACTTTCATTATAATCGGTGTTTTAAGTGTTATTTCCTTCATTATTTCAATATTAATCCGTCCACCAACTGCAGAAAAGAAAAAGGAACTAAAACATTTACATCGGAAAGTTGCTTAATTTTAAAAAGAGTCCTCATGTTAGGGCTCTTTTTTATTCCATTAACTTTGCTTCTTTACTAACTCATTAAAGACAGGACAATATCATTATAAAATTGAATAGATAAGTAAAAAGGAGCGTGACACTTAAAATGAAAATAGTACAGCAGTGGGTACAAGAAGATAGTGATTACATAAGAGAGAAAGTAATTGAATATAATCAAAAATATCTCGCAGATGAAGAAAAAACACCTTCAGAAAAGGTTAGTTTCATAGTAAGAAATGAAAAAGAAGAAATCGTAGGTGGGGTAACAGCAATAATTTTTTGGCACCATGTACACGTTGACTTTCTATGGGTTTCTGAAGAATATAGGCATGAAGGTTACGGAAACAAGTTAATAAAGCTTATTGAAGAATTTGCAATTGAAAAAGGGTGTAGGTTAATTAATTTAGATACCTTTAGTTTCCAAGCTCCTGATTTTTATAAGAAACATGGATATAAAGTAATTGGAGTAAGTGAAGATCATCCGAAAGGACATAATCATTATTATTTAGAAAAACGGCTAAAAAGTATATAGAATTTGTTAACATTAGTATTTGGAATACAAATGTAATCAAGGCGAGGTTATTATTAATTTTAGTTTTAATTTAATCAATTTTCATGCTAAAACTTCAAGAACGTTCTTTGGATAATCTTCCTAAGATACGTTCTTTCTTTATATATCAGTGGCCCATTCTTATTAACTCCACCAATAGCGGTAAAGGCAAGACTTAACTAACTTATATATATTAAAAGGAGTTAATGGTAGAATGGATAGAAGACAGAAAATTCCTTTTATTAAAAATAGAGGAGGTACATATGAAAAAAGTTAATGTTACATACGCGATTTTGTACGATAAAACAAACGAAAAGATCTTAATGGTAAAAAACAAAGGAGAAAATGGTTCTTATTATACATTACCAGGTGGCGCAGTTAAATTAGGAGAAACATTGGAAGAAGCAGTAATTCGAGAAGTAAAAGAAGAAACAGGGTTACATATAAACGTAAAAGGGATTTGTTCTATCAGCGAAGCCTTTTTCGAGGAAAGAGATCATCATGCAATTTTCTTTAATTTTCTAGGCGAAATAATCGGCGGGGAGACATATATATCAAGACCAAAAGAAATCGAAGAGATTACTTGGATGGAATTACATATAGCAGCACCGTATTTACGCATACCAGAACATTTACTAGATTTATTACAAAAGAAAGAAACAGTACCTTATTTTTTTAACGGAACAATCGTTCATCAATCTTCATAAAAATATTATCTCATGTAAGGCGGGGAAAACATGGAGTTCATCGTTAATCACAAACAATTTACTCAAGCACTTTCAGAAGTTAACAAAGCGATATCAACAAAATCTTTAATTCCTATATTATCTGGTATAAAAATAACTGCAGATCAATCTGGAATTACTTTAATTGCAAGTAACTCGAATATTTTTATTGAAAAATTCATTCCTGTTTCAATTGAAGACGAAAAAATTGCAACTATTTTAAAGGCAGGAACTATTGTTGTACCTGCAAAGTATTTCATTGAAATAATAAAGAAAATGCCAAGTGATATAGCAATAAAAAGTAAGAATGAGCAAATTATTAAGATACAATCAGAAGAAATCACATTAAGTTTAAATGGATTTCCTGCAGATGAGTTTCCGAATGTACCGCTTATAGACAATCATGCAGAAATCAAGGTAGAGACAGAGCAATTGATTGAAGTATTTAAACAAACAGTCTTTGCGGTAGCGAAAAATGAATCTAGACCTGTTCTTACTGGGGTGCATATAGAGTTATCTAATAATAAGTTTATTTGTGCTGCAACTGACTCACATAGACTAGCGATACGTGAAACGCGACTTTCCTCAGATGTAAAAGCAAATTGTATCGTACCAAGCGCAACCATTAGTGAACTTCTAAAATTAATGAACAGCAATTCGGAATTCGTATATATTTACCTTTCAGAGAGTCATATTATATTTACGCTTGGAACAACTACATTATATTCAAGACTAATTGAAGGGAAATATCCTAATATTTCTAACCTTATTCCAAATGACTTTAAAACGATTATTAACATAGATAGAAAAAAGATATTACAAGGTGTAGATCGATCAAGTTTATTAGCAAGTGAATGGGCCAATAACAATGTTAACTTAGAAATCATAAACGAATCTACAATTAAAATTTCTTCAAACGCTTCTCAAATTGGGCAAATATCCGAAACGCAACAAATAGATGCGATTCAAGGTGAAAAACAATTAAATATATCTTTCGATGGGCGTTTTATGGTTGATGCTTTAAGAGCAATAAAAGAAGAAATGATTACTTTAAGCTTTGGCGGTTCTATGAGACCGATATTGATTGAAGCAGGAGAGCAATCTGCAGCAATCCATCTTATATCTCCAGTAAGAGCTTATTAAAAACGGAGGAAGGAATCACATTATGTACAAGCACACTTTATGTTTTATAAAAAGAAATGAAGAGATACTTATGTTAAATAGAGAATATGATCCGGTAAAAGGATTATGGAATGGGGTAGGAGGAAAGATAGAAAAGGGAGAAACACCTTTAGAAAATGCGATTCGTGAAATAAAGGAAGAGACTAATATAAAAGTTACGTATGACCAAATTCAATTTAAAGGCATTATTAAATGGGAGGATTCTTCATATTCTGGCGGTATTTATGTTTATCTAGTAGAGTTACTTCATGAATTTACATATCACACTCCAAAAAAAGTCTCAGAAGGAATTTTAGATTGGAAAGAGGTTTCTTGGATTCTTAGTGACTATAATTACGGTGTAGGAGAGATGATACCTAAATTTTTAGTTGAAGTGCTCCACAATGAATTAATATTAGAGCATAATTTTATTTTATCTAATCATAAATTAATAGATTATAGGAATAAAGAATTAGCTAAGCAGGACAACTCTATAGATAATATAATTCCATTATAAAAAGTAAGAATCGTAATCTATCATACACAGCAAAATAATTATCACCTAAATATAAAAGCCATAGATTATTCGAAGAGTAGCTAAGGAGAAAATTTATATGAGGATGAGTGTGATGAAGAAAATAATTATTTTACTCATAGGTATCGTTTTAATTACTATTGCTTTTTATCAATACAACAAAAAAGAAGGTTTAGCTAAAAATGATAAGGTGTATGTAGAAGACTTTAAAGGTAAAAATGATTCAAACAAAATACAATCTGCTATTAATAAAGCAGAATCTAGTAAAATTAAAACAGTATTGCTTGATGATAAGAAGTATAAAATTACGTCACCAATCGTAGTGAAACAGGGTGTAAAGTTATTATTTGGTTATGGAACACAATTTGTTGTTGAAGGTAATTTTAGAGTTCTAGAATTAGAAAAAAACGCTTCTATTGAAGGAGCTTATATAGCTATAGATGATCCTAAATTTAATTCTGAAGTTATATATTTAGACGGAAAAAATAAGTATTATAACACTTGGCACAAAACACAAATAAAAGATATAAATATTATCAATTGGACAGAAACGAATAAAGGTACCGGCATTTCTTTGTATTCTGGTGGGAAGGAAAATGAAATTTCATTTATTAATTTTGAAAATATAAAAGTTGTAGGCATGGAAACTGGGGTGAAATTAGTAGCAAAGAAACCACAATCTGGACATGCATGGATAAATGCCAACCGTTTTATGAACTTCTCTCTCGAAGATTGTGTAAATATGATTTTTATGGATAGTAATGTAACAACGCCAAATGAAATTAGTGGTAACCTATTTACAAACCTTCAAATACAACCTACAAATAAAACGAAAAGTATTGTAAAGGTAAGTGGACAGCATAACGAGTTCCATGGAATGGTGTGGGATTTACAGAAAATCAATCACGAAAACGAACTCATTGAACTAACTGATAAAAGTATGAATACAGTGATTGAAATGTCCAGTGTACCAGCAAATAGAATTTTAGATAGCGGGAAATCAAATATAGTGAAATAAGTTTAAATACAGAAAAAGAGCGAATTCCTTATAAGAGAGTTCGCTCTTTTTCTATTTATAATTAAATTTCTCTCCACCAAGCTGTTGAAGGATAGTTTGTAGATTTTAACGTAATAGATTCGCCAATTTGAGGCGTTGTAATTTTAACTTCTAAACGGTTAGCTTCTTTCGTAACACGCTCTATCGGATCACTCCATTCGTGTAATGCTAATGTAAAAGCACCCCAATGAATCGGAAGAAGTAATTCTCCTTGTACATCAATATGAGCTTGTACAGTTTCTTCAGGCAACATATGAATCGCAGACCACCTCGGATCATATTGTCCGCATTCCATCAATGTAAGATCGAATGGACCATATTTATCACCAATTTCCTTAAAGTGAGGGGCATAACCGCTATCGCCACTAAAGAAAATTTTAGTCTCTTGACCAAGGATAAGCCATGAACACCATAATGAACAATCTCTATCTGTCATACTTCGTCCAGAGAAATGCCTTGCAGGCGCACATACTAACTTAATATTATCAAACGTAATTTCGTCCCACCAATTATGCTCACTAATTTTACTAGGCGAAACACCCCATTTAATAAGATATTGTGCAACTCCAGTTGGAACATAAAAGTGCTTTGCGCGATCTTTTAACTGCATAATACTTTTGTAATTCAAATGATCATAGTGATTATGAGAAATGATAATCGCATCAATTTCTTGAAGGGCATCACGTTCTAAAGAAAAAACACCACTATAGCGTTTACTATTAAACAAAGGAAATGGGGAAGAGGCATCTCCAAACATAGGGTCTAATAACAGTTTTTTACCTTCTATTTTCAAAAGAGAAGCAGAATGGCCAAACCATGTAACACTCTCTAACGGTTCATTATCTTTATTTGATAAAACGATAGGCAAACCCTTTATAGGACGCAGCTTTGATTTTATTTTAAAGTAATCCGTCATTAAACTTATAATATCTTTCGGTTTAAAACTCATATCAGTATGAATTTGATTTGTATATTTCTTATTCATTCGTTCTCCTTTTTACGATTAACAATTTACGTATGTTGTTATTGTAGCTATTTGTAGTTTAAACTATATTATTTTACCTTTCATCTAAAATGCCTTGTATTTCATAAATCCGTCAAATTCATTATTTGTATCTATAAAGTACAAATCGCACAGCAGCAGCTAAGACAAATATTAAGTACATGTAAATTGTTTTTATTTAGTAAATTCCTTCTTATACGCAACAAAGAACATATGTTTCGTTGTATGTTATAGAAGAAAATATGTCTCTAATAAAAGAAAGGAAGGAGAGGATGTAAGTGCACATAGAGCGAAAAAAGAAATCAAAATGTAAACTATCAAAATCTGAAATCATGCATTTGTATACTGAAGGGAAGAGCACCTCAGAAATCGCTGTGCTTGCTAATGTGTCTGCAAGGTATATTCGTATGGTTTTATCAGACAATAACGTACCAAGGCGCGCTATAGGGAGTTGGAAGAGAAAGTATGACATAACAGAAGATTACTTTAAAACGTGGTCAAACAATATGGCTTATATTTTAGGGTTTATAGCAGCAGATGGTGTTATACAGAAAGAAAATCAATGTGTCAGTATATCTCAAAAAGAAAGTTATATTTTAGAAAATATAAAAAAAGAACTAAAAACAAACCAGCCACTTTATCAAAACAAAAAAACAAGCGTATACATGCTAAATATTAATAGCAAAACAATAAAAGACGACCTTATGAACATACACGGAATTATGCCATGTAAATCATTTAACTTGATGGGGATGGTTACGTCAAGTATGAAACTTATACAGTTAATTTCGTAGGTGGATCATATAACTTTATGAATTCTTTACATCAAATTCTTCAAAATCGCAATTTACGAGCCGATTTACTAAATCAAAACAAACATTATCGCGTTATTTTATCTGGAAGAAAATCAATACAACTATTTTCAAATTGGATTTATAAAGACAAAGATATTTATTTGCATAGAAAATATGAAGTGTTTCAGAAAGAAAGTCTGAGTTTAGATCAATTACAAGATCGAAAATTAAAACAAACTCAAACTGCCGTTAAACAAAGAAAACAAAATTCCCTTGAAGAATATATGAAAAATAAATGTAATGCTACAACTTGTTCAAATTTAGAAATAAGCGAATCGGCTTTCAAACGTTGGCTAAAAAATGATAATCAATTTAAAAGAGATTATGAAAAGATTAATTTAACAATGTCCACTAGCGATAACTAAATATAAAATCCTAAAAAACCTTAGAATAGGTATGGAGATAGCTATTCTAAGGTTTTTTATTTTTAAATCATAAAGGATTCTTAATTTTATTGATTGAATATAGTAAATACATAGATTTTACAATTTTCTTGATAAAAAAGGAGAGAGACACCTTGCAAAAGAAATTTATCAATCCAGAAACGATGCCACCAACTTTTGGATATTCACATGTAGTGGAAGTTAGTAACGCTAAACGAACAATTTACATATCTGGACAAGTAGCGATTAACACTGATGGTCAAATAGTTGGCATTGGTGATTTAGCTACACAAACGCGACAAGTTTTCGAAAATATTAAAAGTGCATTAGAAACTTCGGAATTAAGATTTAATGATGTAGTAAAATTAACATTTTTCCTAACAGATATTTCTCAAATGGCCATTGTTAGAGATATACGAGATCAATACGTTGACACTAAGAATCCACCAGCAAGTTCAGCTGTCGAAGTTAGAAAGTTAATTAACGATAACTTATTAATTGAAATTGAAGCAATTGCTATAGCAAACTAATTTTAAGAACTTATCCGTAATCATATCAATGCAATTCGTTTAATGCGTTCAGTTAAAACGAATTGCATTTTTTATTGTCTTAAATATAATTTATATCTGGAGACATTTTCATCAACAACTTATAAAACAAACAACTAAACAATCCATCACACAGAATGATT
This sequence comes from Bacillus sp. AY2-1, assembly GCF_008368965.1. Taxonomy (NCBI): domain Bacteria; kingdom Bacillati; phylum Bacillota; class Bacilli; order Caryophanales; family Bacillaceae; genus Bacillus; species Bacillus sp. AY2-1. The sequence goes on from NZ_QPEL01000058.1 coordinate 19,448, forward strand.
AAAAAGAACAAGGGGAGGCTAATCACAAAACTGACTTATTTATAACAAGTTTATTATTTAAAGTTAGTTAACATAATAT
>NZ_QPEL01000059.1:0-72792 GCF_008368965.1 Bacillus sp. AY2-1
GAAATAAATACTCTTAAAAGTAAAAAATTACTATTAACTCAAAGAAAAAATGATGAATTTAATGCCTTCAATGAACATATTTCACAGATTGAAGAATGTTTTCAAGAATTATCTGAGATAGCATATAATACTGCCGGTGTACTTAACATTCAATTTGACAGTAATATAAATGAGAGAAATAATTCCACAACTGGGCGTGTGAAAATTCAATGTGAACTACCAGATGATCGATCACATGGGATAAACTACATGAAAATAAATATGTTCGATTTGAGCTGGTTTCTTACTTCTCTCAGCAACAATCTACCGAAAATAACATTTTTATTTCATGATGGTTCTTATTCCAAGCCTAATCCTGCTGTAAAAGGAAAAATACTTAAGCATGTAGACTCCGTTTTAAATAACCTTGGTAAAGGACAATATTTTGTTACAATTAATAAAAATGAAATTCTAACTGAGGACTTCACTCACTTTGATAAAGAAAATAAATTTATCGCCAGACTAGATCGTGAAGATAACAATCAAAATCGCTTCTTTGGGTTTAAACTTTATACTAACTAAGGCCCCACGCTTATTTTACTATTTCTCATTTCTGGTAATATTTATTCCTAAATAAATATTACCAGAAGCTTTCGATATAAAAAGAATACCATAGGTATTTTTAACCTACGGCCAATCATTTAAAATGATCAACTCGGTTCCGATATGTATTAAAACTCTATACCAACTTCTCTTCCATCACCACACCAACCTATACTCCTTTCACCTTAACTTTGCATTTTCAAGAGCCTCATGCTGTTCCTAAATTTTTTACTATATATGTAGCAACACATCATAATAGTCAGGAAGTTTTTCTAATATAATAATTCACTTCTTAACATCTTGAAATTTTTCGTTTTTTCAATCTTAGTCCTCCCACCTTACTTCACAATATATACCTTTTTCTTGTTTCCGTATCACTAACACTATATTTCTGACAAAAGGCTATACCCTAAAATATACATTTTAAGTTTTTAAATCTAAAATTACAAAAAAGTCTTCCCATCCATATTCTTTATATTATAATATAAAGAAGAACGTATGTTCTTTAATAGTTTGAATGGAGTGAAAATATGTTTCAATCGCAACCCTACTACACAACACAACTTGAAGATTATATCCAGCACTTGTACCAATCCTTATCTATAATTGTTCCTGAACAAATTGATATGATGGAGATTGCGAAAAAGTTAAACATTTGGCTGTATTTTGCTCCATTTGGAAGCCATGCAATAGAAAGAAATCAAATAGCTAACTTAGTTATTGATAACCGTATCTCTCAGCAAGAACAATGGGAGGATTTTGGCCATGAGACCTGTCATATCCTATTTCATTCAGGTAATCAATTATTAATGCATCAAATGTTTCTAGATTATCAAGAAGCAAAGGCTAAAAACTTCGCACAACAATTTTGTGTACCTACTTTTATGTTAAGAAAGCTTCCTCCCCTACAGTTAAAAGCATATATAATCTCAGAAAAATTCAATGTAACAACACAGTTTGCTGAAAAAAGACTTTTACATTATGAAAATCAATTATTAGCAAGTAAATTTCAAAATCAAATATCACAATACCATAATTTTCAAAAATAACGATTCAGGAGGTGTTGAATATGAAAGGAAGTTTTCGTAAACGTGGAAATACGTGGTCTTTTACAATTGATATCGGTATAGATTCAACCACAGGAAAACGACAGCAAAAAAGTAAAAGTGGATTTAGAACAAAAAAAGAAGCTCAAAATGCTGCTGCAACAATGATTACAGAGATAGAGAAAGGAATATATTTTGATGACAAACAATTAACTGTTTTAGATGTATGGGAAAAGTTAAAGCCTCTTCGTAAAGCTGAATTAAAAATAACATCGTATGAAAAAGACATGAGCTTAATCAGACTTTATATCCTTCCTACATATGGCTATAAAAAAATTAAAAGCATTAAGCCTGTAATGATTCAAAGCTATTATGCTGAACTTAAAGAAAAGGGTCTGTCAAATGGTACAATCAGCAATATTCATCGCTGCTTCAGATGCATATTCAAACATGCTGTAGAGTGGGAAATCATACATAATAATATAATGAATAAAGTAAAAAAACCGCGTGAAGAGCGAGTTGAAATGAAAACTTGGTCTAGTGAAGAATGTAATCGATTCCTCCAGTATCTAAAAGAAAAAAATATTAAGTACCATATGTTCTTCTTACTTGCAATCTATACAGGTATGAGACGCGGAGAATTACTTGCACTAACATGGAAAGATATTGACTTTGATAATAAACGCATTGTGGTTAATAAATCACTGGTAAAAACAGAAAAAGGATTATTTAAAGCTGCTACAAAAACTAAGTCTTCAAACAGAAGTATTAGTATCTCTTCTTTTGTTATAGAAAAGTTACAATCCTACTACTCCTATAAAAAGAAAGAATTTTTCCGCTGGGGTATACATTTAAATGAAGAAGCTTTTATTTTCACCGGCAATACGATACATTCGCCCTTACATATAGATACTCCTCATCGCTTTTTGAATGATCACTATAAAAAAGCTGGTGTTCCTCGGATTCGTATACACGACTTACGACATACTCACGCTACACTAATGCTTCAGGCTGGGGAACACCCTAAAATCGTACAAGATCGCTTAGGACATTCATCTATTCAAATGACTTTAGACAAGTATAGTCACATCACGCAGAACATGCAGCAACAAGCAGCAGAAAACTTCGAGAGCATAATAAAATCTAATGAAAACACCTGATAACATATGAAAAGATTTAATGTGAGCAAAATGTGAGCATCGAGGAAAACCAACACTTATAAACCTTGATATAATAAGGTTTTCCATACTATATCGTTGAATCTTGGGAGAAGAATGAGCAGTTTTAGGGTTGTTTATTTGATAAAATATAAAAAACACAAAAGTGCCAAACCCCTTATACCACAAGGGTTTTGGCACTTTTTAATATCTAAAACAAATTTTATTGAAATAATTATTTTTATAGATTTTCATACTTTTTTATATAGTACGTGAACAAAATGTGAGCAAATATGTGAACATATACAGTACAAAATTACACCTTTGTATACACATTTTTAGAAACATCTTACGTTTATCAAACAATAACCAAAAGACGTACCTGCAACCTCATCATATAAATAATAGATATTAAAAAGAGGACACTATAAGCGCCCTCTTCCTTAGGTTTTAAATATGTTCTCCATGATCCATAAACACTTCAATTGCTTCGTTTTGTGGTATGTCTTTTACATTAGTAAGACCAAAAGTAAAAACAGCGGATAACATCATCATTAATAAGATTGCTTTTTTCATTTTAGCGCCCTTCTTTCTATGCTCTTTTTGTCTGCATCTAAAGCGATGTGCAAATACTTGCTTGCTTTTCTGTGATTTTCTGAACCATAGAATATTTCACCTAAAAGAGAAGCATATTCTTTTACCCAATCATATAATTCTTCTTTTTCAAAATACGAAATACCTTCTATAACCACATTTTCTAATTCTTCTTGCGGTACATAGTTATGTACTGCTTTTAAAATTCGGAAATGATGACGATAACATAAGTCGCTAATCTTATAGCCATTCTCAATATATTCATTAGTGATATGACTATAACCTAACTTAAAATGTTCTCTTGCTAAAAGAAACATAGTTTTAGCGTTATTTTCTAATGAATCCTCTAAGTGTTTAATTGCTAACTCTGGCATGTTTTGACTTGCGTATAAAAGTCCTAAATTATGCTTAACTCGTTTAATAAGAAGTTCATCATTAGATTTTTGGAAGGTACCTAGTGCTGAAAGTAAATATTCCTCTGCACTTTCGAATTCATTTAGTCGAATGTGTGCCATTCCTAAAGTATTTAAGCATGCTGCAGTTTTTAATTCATACCCTGGACTAATTGAAAATACTTCATTCGCCTTTGTAGCAAATTGAACTGCTAAGATCGGTTTTAATACGTGATAGTAATGGACTGCAAGCCAATAATTAAATTCAGCTTTTTCAATTTCATCATGCATGTACTCTAAAAACGTTTCAGCTTTTTCAAATTGCATTCTTGCTTCACTATGGTTTGCTTTATTAATAGCGTAAATTGCTTTAAATAAATGATGATAGTACTCTAAAAATGTTTCTGTAGACTCTGGTAAAGGCTCGATTTTGTCCAGAATATCTTTTGTACTATCCATATCCCGAATTAGCAGTTTATACCGTGCATTCAATAAAGCGTAGTAGACTAATATCGTTTGGTCTTCCTTAATATTATTGATTTTATTTGCAATATCTTCTTTTATTTTCTGAGACTGTAATACACGTTGTGAAATCATAGCTTGATACCAGTCGTTTAATAATTTTGTGATTTCTTCTTTAGAAATAATGTCAACACTCATCTACTTCTACCCCCTTTTGTTAAATGTTATCATGACATGCTTGTTTGCATAAATAAGTTTTTGAATATTCTAACTTAAAAAATTATTTTTGAATATTCATGTTAACAAAATGGTCCCTTTTCAAACCCCAAAAAAGAACGCACGTTTGTTTGTAGTGGAGTAAAAAAAAACAAAAGTGAGGTATTACATCATGGAATATAACGGCTTTCCTGTAGTACGTGGAAGAGGTATGGTGAAATGGAATCCGTTTGCTTCAATACCGGAGCAATACGAGGAAATACATAGAATGTTTGAGGAACAATATAAAGTACCTAAACCTTTTTTAACACAAGATACTATGGAACGAATAGAAAGAGCGTTAATGCAATCTTTTCACGAGGAAGAAGAAATACATACCTCATACTATCGTGATGGAATGGTGCAAGACATGTACATAAATGTATTACATATTGAACCGATGACGAAAACTATATATTGTACAGATGCTTTTGGTTTGAATACTAAGTTTAAGTTTGATGAATTGGTGAATATAAATTAAAAGAAGCCGCCCGGCAGTACTGAAGTGCACCCCAATTGTTAGACACAGCCTAACAATTGGGGTGCACTTCACATATATAGGTGGCTTTTGTACGACAAAAAAGAGCTCTGCTATACAGCAGAGCAAAAGAAAAATATATAACCCTATAAAAATAACACAAATTATTGATACTTTCAAAAGACGAAATTTAAATTTCCATCACAATAATACCTATGTTTAAGTATGAAACATTCTACCTTCACTATAGCTATGAATATTCTTATTTTAGAATTCCATAGTATCCAAATAGCTCTTTGAGAGATACCTCAATACCGAACTTCTTCAAAGAATCTTTTCTTTGTTCAAAGAGAAGTTCTAAAACTTTTTTCTTATCTTTGTCTCTTCCATAATGAATCAACCTATGACAGTTCGGACATATACTAACTATATTTCCAACAACATCTAAACTATTTTCAAAATCAATTCATTTATACGATTAATTGTGTAAGAATTATGATGTGTGATTTCTCCTAATTCCTTGTACTGCCTTACGCTTTTTTTCCATTTCACAATTACAACATTATTTTTTTGTAACTGTTTAAATTGCTCTTATTTTTCAAAGTTTTCAAAATTCATATCAATTCCCCTTTGTATGAAAATGAAATTTCTATAATAAAACTTTATAAGCTTTATATATCCATTCTTCATCTTTGTCTTCTTCCACATAAAAGATTTCTATTTTTATTTCCATACCATTTTCCATTAAAACGTGTGCTTCATATTTCCTATCTACATAACTAGCACAATCAATATTGTCTGCTACTATTTCTCTCCATTTATCAGGTAAACTATCATAAAAACGTTCAATGGCCGCTACTAAAACTAAATCTTCTAAATGAGCAGTTTTAGGGTTGTTTATTTTTAAAAACATCAAAAATGCCAAATCCCTTATATCACAAAGGATTTGGCATTTTTAAGTATCTAGAATACGCGCTAAATTTAAGGAGAAATTAACAGACATGAGTCCGGTATAATGCCGTGTCCACACCCAAGGATCGGTTACATAAAATAACGTATCTAACCTGGGAAGTCTATTAGTCTTTTCCCCTTATAGTAACACTCTCTTCTACTAAGACCTTTTCTTTCTAGGGCCTACAATTAATTTAATCGCTGTTCTCTCTTCATTATTGATAGAAATCTCTTGAAACGCTGGAACAAAAGCTAAGTCAATACCACTTGGAGCGACGAACCCTCTTGCAATCGCAATTGCTTTAATCGCTTGATTTATAGCTCCAGCCCCAATCGCTTGAATTTCCACATTACCACTTGTTCTTAGTACACCTGCTATTGCACCTGCGACTGAATTTGGGCTTGATTTTGAAGATACCTTTAATATATTTTCCATGTAAGTTGCTCCTTCTATTATTTAATCTCTCTTTCGTTACAATTTTAAATATTTTAGCGTATCTTTAATTACTATTCACACCAAAAACAAACGATGCTTCATATGTACATTTATTCTATTTTTTCTGACTTCTTCCTGCCCAGCTACACAAATAAAAACAAAAAATAAATAATCTAATATACATACGATTAAATATCATAGCTTCACCAAACGATAACATCCATACAGCAAAAGATAATATTGCTGTTTTGTCATACGAAATTAATATAGTAAAGTGAAACTTTACTCAGTGGGGGGTTTTGTTCATCCCCACCTAACTTCTTTGCTTTCGCTGAATTTTGAGGTGGGAGTCTTACTGCTCGGAAAATAGCGGGATAAACGTTTCCTCGTTACTTCAATCCATTTAGAAATCCCATTCATTTTTCTATCAAATTCTGAACCTTATCATCTTCAAAAAGTGTTAAAGGTAATACCCCAATACTACATTTCATCATTTGACCACTTTATATTCCAAATCTATCTCCTTTTATAGTACAAGCATACACGCCAATTGTGATTCATTTTCATAAACTATTATGTGTTTTACATTTATTAAGAATAGGAGGTAATATATTGGGTTCATACTATCATTCTTCAAACTCGTATAAAAAATGCTCATGCAAATCTTCTTCCAGTTCAAATAAAAAATGTTCATGTGACCATTCACATAAACGAAGCTGTCCTGCATACGGAACTTTTTGGCAAACTGAATTTATAACTGTTCCTTTTGGCAACCCTTTTCCATTTAATCACGTTGGACCTTTAGCAGGAGGCGTTTCCTTACTAAACCCTACTACTATACAATTTAGACAAGCTGGTGATTATAGAGTTTCGTTCATTTCCAGTATTAATACTACTTTAAATCCTGTATTTCCACATATCCCAGTCATAACTATATTTTTAAATAACAATCCACTTGCTAATAGTCAAGGTGACTTCGCTATTCAAATGAATACTTCATCAAATAACGAATGTCTTCAACTCGTTGGCGAAACGATTGTTACAGTGCAAGCTAATTCAACTCTTCACCTTAGAAATAATAGTGGCTTTAATCGTCAAAGTATTGTAACTTGTGACAATGGTATAAATTCAGTTGAATTAACAGTTACAAAACTAAGTTAATATTATTTCTTCACATTCAGATGCTATTTCAGCATCTTTTTTTATTGAATAACAGTTTTCTTCGACTTTTATTATCTCTCATCACGCAAAAAAAGTGCAGAATTCTTTCTAACACAAGATTTCTGCACTTTTATATTATGCTTATTTATTCTTCCTTATTTCTCTACATAAACCGACTTAACAATCGTACGATTATATGGTTTTCCTTCTTTATTCATCCCTTTTATATCCATCGTAACGTTATATACTCCCGGTTGTTTTATATCTTTCAAAGCACCTGTAAATGTATTCGTATTAACATTTTGTAATTCATTAAATTCAGAGACTAACTTACCTTCTTTATTAACGACTCTTACTGTTATGGAAAGATCCCCTTTCATTTCAGGTGCCATTGGTGATTTTTTCAGTTTATACTCAGGTTTATTTACTTTAACTTTTGTAGGTATTTGAAGAACAAATGGTGCGTCATTCTTGTAATCGCTTACAACTAAATATGCATCTTTCGACTGCTTCGCCATCATTTTGATTTTCCATTCGCCTACTTCCAATTTATCAAACTTAAATGTTCTAATTGTCGCCCCATTAAAGAAAGATTCGCCTTCACCAGTAGTTATAGCGCTATCTTTATTTGCATATATTTTTCCTTTTGGAGATACCATTTGTACTTCTACATCAGAAGAAGCAGTTAGTACAGAAACGATTCCTTCCGCTTTTTTATCAACTGTAACGGTTTGCTCTATCCACTGATTTTGTGGTAATTCGCCTCCTAAAATATTTTGATTTGAAGTTGTATTTAATTGTTCTAGATCTTCATTTGAACTAGTGCTGGATGCTACTAAAGCTGGTAATTCCACATTTGTCGTACGTAAATATGGTTCGATTCGTGTAAAAACAGCTGATCCTTTTCTTATATTGTCATGATCAAATCTGGAATCTGTAAATAAATGTGTACCGTACGATAGCTTCGCACTCCATTCATTTACTAGTCCATCATTTGAACCGTACGATGATAAATATAACCCGCCCATAGATAATGCAGAAAATGTTGGCCCCCAGCTAGTCCCAGTAGCCGTATAGTAACGGTTTAATTTAGCTGCTGGGTTATTATCTATTGTTGAACGAAACTTTGCCATTTCACCTATTTGTAACGAGTACGTACCATCATCTTTTTGACCTAATATAGAAGCTAGCCACCCTGCCCACCAACTATATGACAAATCTGCTAAATTTGAGCCGTGATGCGGTGTAGCAAGTGTAATAACATTTCCAACAAATCGATTCGCATCATATTCAACTAATGCGGCTTGTGTATCAATACCACCTTTACTATGCGCTACAATATTAACTTTTTTACCGAAATGATTATATATTTCTTCAAGTTTTTGTGCTAACAGTTTTCCGTTATCCCACTGACTAGCCGAACCTTTCCCCGCAGCATCATATAATTGTATAAACACTGTTTGATAGCCTGCTTTCAAAGCATAATCATACATATCATTTATATCATGATATACTGTCTTTCCATACCAACTATCCGCATTACCATTTCTTCCTTGTACAAAGAGAATTGGTGGTTTATTCTCATCATAATTAGCAGGTTTTTGGCCTAAAAACCATTCCCCAGGTGTAAATACTTCTGTGTCAGGAAACCCCTTTCCAAGCTCTTTTACAACTTCTGCCTGTACATTTGTGCTAATCGTTGGAGCCATGATAAAAAATACAATTAGTAAGGCCACACATCTTCTCATCAGTCTCATATTACTCCCCCTATTTTTTTGAAAGAAGGTGTTCTTTATAATATTTTATATTTTCCCTTCCTTAATAATAGCTAATCTTTGATTTTAAAAAGATGTTAGCCCTATTTTTAGAAGGTTACTAGTTGTGTACCCTCTTCCTTAACTCTCGTTATTCTCTTTGTTTCTACCTCTTCCTTTTGATAGAATACGACAAAAAAGTTTCTCAATAATTGTTAACTTCGCTACATCCAGATATTTTTTAAATCATTATTGTTTATATAAAGCATACAAATCTTGAAAAAATTTTAGTAAAAAAACATTTTATTACTAGTTAGTTATTTAAAAACATAATAAAGATATGTACTTTCTTTTCAATAAATACAAAATAATTTTAAAGGACCCTATATTGTAAGGCTTTCCTACAATTAAAAATCAAACTGAAATTTCCGAATAAACAATCATATTTCCAGAAACATATATTATGATAATTTCCGCGCACTTGAATTAACCTTGTAGAAGTACTAACCTATCGGTGAGCAGAAGAAAATTCTGTAAAAAGAAAGGAGAATACTTTATGATGACCAATTTACAAAAGGAGTTTTTTGAACGCTTAAAAATTCCTGCAAAAGAAATAACATTTGATGATTTAGATGAAATCTTATTAAAAATGGGAATGATTCTCCCCTATGAAAATCTTGATATTATGGCTGGTACTATTAAAAATATCTCAAAAGATAACTTAATAGAAAAGTTACTTATTCAAAAACGAGGTGGACTTTGTTATGAATTAAACTCCTTATTGTATTATTTTTTAATTGATTGTGGGTTTCAAGTATACAAAGTAGCCGGTACTGTTTATGATCTTTACGATAATAAATGGAAGCCCGATGATGGTCATGTCATTATCATATTAAGTCATGAGAATAAAGATTATGTTGTGGATGCAGGTTTTGCATCTCATCTCCCTTTACATCCAGTCCCTTTTAAAGGAGAAGCCATCTCCTCTCAAACAGGAGAATATCGAATTCGTAAACGAAATACTCGAAAAGGTACGCATATTTTAGAAATGAGAAAAGGAGCTAACGGAGAATCTACAAGTTTCTTACAATCTGAACCTTCAAATGAATGGAAAATAGGTTATGCTTTCACTTTAGATCCAATAGATGAGAAAAAAGTGAATAACATTCAAAAAGTGATTGTAGAGCATAAAGAATCTCCTTTTAATAAAGGGGCTATCACTTGTAAATTAACTACTTATGGTCACATATCGTTAACAAATAAAAATTACACAGAAACCTTTAAAGGCACCAAAAATAAACGACCAATAGAATCTAAAGATTATGCTCGCATTCTTCGTGAATCTTTTGGAATAACGCAAGAGAAATATGTAGGAAAAACACTAGAAAGAGGTTAGTTGACTAGAAGTATTTCATAATAAAGCAGATTCTATATTTAGAATCTGCTTTATTTTATATTTTGTTATAAATTAATTTAATTTTGTTGTTACCCTTTAATTTTCAATTATATACTCATCATCATATTTATCGTATTGTAACCCTTTCCCTATCTTTGATTCTGTAACTTGATCTCTTAAAAACGGTGCAGCACCCATTTTGCTAGTTGCAATTTCAATTCCATATTTTTTCGTTAAATGAGCTAACTCTATTAAAAACCACTCTCTTCGCAATGTAACTGGAATATCAAATGTTTTTCTTTTCATATATAATAGCACCTCTTTTATTTTCATAGCTTAAAAACATCACTGGATGCACTTATTAAAACTACCTTCCACCCCTAACATCCAATGAAACATTATAGTATATGCATGTCCATTTCAAACGTGCTATCACAAATATGATATTAAAGTTTACATAATTATATTATGTAATAATAGAAGAGAAAGGCATGTCCCTTCCTCTTCTATTATAGATATTTAAATTAAGAACATCTTGGTACACCTAAAGCTAAAAATAAACCTGCTACTCCCGCAGTAATCGGTACTTTTAACGTAATAACATCGTCTACCTTCGTTACTAAAAAGTAAGCATTACCTTCTTGTAATATACAAGTTACCAACAATTGAAATTCCATTCAAATCTCCTCCTTTCAATCGATATACTATAATTTATGAAATCTCTTTCAAAAAGTAATAGTAAATATATCTATTTTCCCTTATATGCAAATAAATGTTTATAAGTCTAGTAAAAATATTAATTTTCTAAATTTATATAAAACGTGTAATATCCAATAAGTTCCTATATAATCAATAAGAAAAATCTTACAAATGGAGGTATGAAAATGACGATTTTGAGTAATATTGGTGCAGCTTTATTTTTTATTGCTTTTATTCTTTTAATCTTATGTATCATTTCATTCTTTAAAAAAAATGGAAAAGCAAAACAATATGGACGTCCTACCGTTATTCTTTTTATGATTTCAATTATATTAATAGTGACTGGTACAACAAAATCTGAACACCCAGTCATCGAATTTTTTGCTATTTTAAGTTTCATTCTATTTATATTCTTCCTTGTACTTGCAATATTATCTGTTATTAAGAAAACAGGTGTAGCAAAAAAACAATTTATTATTACAGCCGTATTATTTGTCATTTTTGTTGCGCTATTAGGTATTTCAGCTCCTTCTTCTGAAAAAACGACAGCAACTAGTACAAAAGTTGCCTCTAACAATGAAGAACAAAAAGATAGCGAAAAGAAAAAAGAACTAGAAAAGAAAGAGGCTGACGAAAAAACTCAAAAGCAAGAAGATGAGAAGCGTCAAGCCGAGGAACAAGCTCGTAGCCGAAGAACAAGCTCGTAAGCAAGAGGATGAAGAACGTCTAGCTGATGAACAGGCTCGTAAACAACAAGAAGAACAAAAACGTCAGGCTGATGAACAAGCTCGTAAGCAACAAGAAGAACAAAAACGTCAGGCTGATGAACAAGCTCGGAAGCAACAAGAAGAGCAAAAAGCACAGCAAACTCAAACACAACCTACCTCAGGAAATACTAGTAGTGCATATTACAAAAATTGTGATGCAGTTAGAGCTGCGGGGAAAGCTCCTCTATATAAAGATCAACCAGGATATAGTCGTAAACTAGATAGAGACGGCGATGGAGTTGCATGCGAATAATAGTAATAAAAAAGAAGCTTAGTAAAAGCTTCTTTTTTTACTGTAATGCCTTACATTTAATATCCCTTTCTCTTATTTAGATGTGTTCTTAAATAAATTTCATACTATTATTCTCAAAAATGACACATAATAAGTGATTTCAATCACCACATTGATTTTCATTTATCGCTATTCTTAATTTAGTAATTACATTCAAACTTTATGGAGGCGTTCATATGAAACATACATTTACTGAAACTTCTATTGTCGGTGAGATCGTTACACAATTCCCGAAAGCTAGTGATCTTTTTAAATCATATAGAATAGATTTTTGTTGTGGTGGCAATAAACCGCTTATTGATGCAATTCATGAAAGAAATTTATCAGCTACTGAAGTGCTTACAGAGTTAAATACGCTTTATAATAATATGAAACGATTAAATGAATCTGAAATTGATTGGAAAAATGCTTCTTATCGCGAATTGATTGATTATGTTATAAATAAGCATCATCGCTATTTAAATGAAGAGTTGCCACAATTAAGTCCGTATGTGACAAAAGTATTACGTGTTCATGGGGCAAGTCAGCCTCATTTAGCTCAAATTCATAAGCTATTTCATGAACTAAAGATGGAACTAGAACAACATTTAATTAAAGAAGAAACAGAAGATTTTCCATTAATTTTAGAATTTGAACAAAATCCAACTGAAGAAAACTATGTGAAGTTACGTAAAGTAGTAGATGAGTTGGAAAATGAACATAACCACGCAGGCAACATTATTAAAGAGCTTCGTAAAGTTACAAATGACTTTACTCCTCCAGAAGGAGCTTGCGGCACTTATCGACTTGTTTACCAACGCCTTGAAGCACTAGAGTCTGATTTATTTGAGCATATTCATGTAGAAAATAACATTTTATTTCCACGTGCAATTACGAGAGTGTAAATTAAGTGCAGGACATGAGTGTAAATACTTATGTCCTGTTTTTTCATTTGGTAAAGAATATACACATCCCTCTCGAATAAGTCCGAATTTTAACAATTTGTGAATCATTGTAAAAATGTGATAAATATCACATCTCCCTCTTTTTAAATTTTCTATAATAGAAATATAATCCTTTGTTCAACACTTCACATAAAAAGGGGAAACGAAAATGAAAAAACGTTTAGTTATGATCGGAAATGGTATGGCTGGCATACGTTGTATGGAAGAAATATTAAAACATGATAGTGATTCATATGAGATTACTATTTTTGGAGATGAACCACATCCAAACTACAATCGCATTATGCTCTCTCATGTTTTACAAGGCAAAACAAATATGCAAGATATCATTATGAATGAATATAGTTGGTATGAGGAAAATGAAATAACTTTGTATACAGATGAAAGGGTTCAAAGTATTAACCGAGAAGAAAAAATAATTATCACAGAAAAAAATCGTACTCTTACATATGACAAACTAATTATCGCAACAGGTTCTAGTGCTTTTATTTTGCCCGTTGAAGGTTCTACTCTTCCTGGCGTAACAGGATTTCGAACTATTGAAGATACACAATTTATGATTGATACCGCTAATGAAAAGAAAAAGGCTGTTGTCATTGGTGGTGGATTACTTGGCTTAGAAGCTGCAAGAGGTCTTATTGATTTAGGAATGGACGTATATGTCGTTCATTTAATGCCAAGCTTAATGGAGCAACAACTAGATGCCAAAGCAGCTTCTCTATTACGCGAAGATTTAGAAGCGCAAGGCATGCAATTTCTAATGGAAAAGAAAACTGTAAAAATTCTTGGTACAGACCATGTTGAGGGCATTCAATTTGAAGATGGTGAAGTTGTAGATTGTGATTTAATCGTAATGGCTGTCGGAATACGCCCAAATACGCAAATAGCAAAAGATGCTGGTTTAATTGTAAATCGCGGTATTGTAGTCAATGACTATATGCTAACAAATGATGAATCCATTTATGCAGTTGGAGAATGTGCAGAACATGACGGTATCGCATATGGACTTGTTGCTCCTCTTTATGAACAAGGTGCGATATTAGCAAAACATATAACGAATTTACAAACTGATGGATATACGGGCAGTATCGTCGGTACGCAATTAAAAGTTGCAGGTTGTGATTTATTCTCTGCTGGCCAAATTTATGAAGATGACCAAACGAAAGCAATATCCATCTTTGATGAATGTAAACGTTCTTATAAAAAAGTATTAATTCGTGACAATAAAGTCGTCGGTATCGTTTTATATGGTGACACAGCTGACGGTACACGCCTCTTTAGCATGTTAAAGAAAGAAGAGGATATACAAGAATATACAGCCGCTTCCCTTCTCCACAAAGCTGGTGAAGAAAGTGCACTTGACGTTGCTACAATGAGTGCGGATGACACGATTTGCGGATGTAATGGTGTTACGAAAGGTACAATCGTTCACGCCATTTTAGAACAAGAGTTAACGACTTTTGAAGAAGTTAAGGGCTGTACGAAAGCCGCAGGTTCTTGTGGTAAATGCCGTCCGCTTGTGGAACAAGTTTTATCTCATACACTTGGAGATGCTTTTGATGCCTCAGCGCAATCTGCCGGTATGTGTGGATGTACAACTTTATCCCGTGATGAAGTCGTAGCGGCCATTCACGAGAAAGGCTTAAAATCTCCAAAAGAAGTACGAAATGTTCTTGGTTTTGTACATGAAGAAGGCTGTTCAAAATGTCGTCCTGCTTTAAACTACTATTTACGTATGGCGATTCCAGAAGAATATGAAGATGATAAATCGTCCCGTTTCGTTAATGAAAGAATGAATGGTAACATCCAGCACGATGGTACATTCTCTGTTATTCCACGCATGTACGGAGGCGTTACAACAGCTGATGATTTAATGAAAATTGCTGAAGTTGCGAAAAAGTACGATGTTCCTCTTGTGAAAATTACAGGTGCAAGCCGAATCGGCTTATATGGTGTTAAGAAGCAAGATTTACCTAACGTATGGGCTGACTTACATATGACTTCGGGATATGCATATTCAAAATCGCTTCGTAATGTAAAATCATGTGTTGGTTCTCGCTTCTGCCGTTTCGGTACGAAAGATTCATTAGGACTTGGTATGTTGCTTGAACAATCATTAGAAATGGTAGATACACCTCATAAAATGAAGATGGGTGTAACGGGCTGTCCGCGTAACTGTGCGGAAGTACTGACGAAAGATTTTGGCGTTGTTTGTGTCGAAAATGGATACCAACTTTATATTGGCGGAAATGGTGGTACGGAAGTACGCGAAGCTGATTTTGTAATGATTGTCCCTACTGAAGATGATGTCCTTCGCATCGCTACAGCTTATATGCAATATTATCGTGAAACTGGTATTTATGGAGAGCGTACTGCCTACTGGACAGAACGTTTAGGCTTCGATCACATAAAAGAAATACTGCAAGATGCAAATATGGTCGCTAAGTTAAATGAACGTTTCCAAAAAGCTCGTGGCACATATAAAGAAGCATGGGGACAAGCACTAGAAACGAAATCATTAAAAGCGATGTATGAAGTAGAAACTGTGAAATAAGGAGCTGTGATCTATATGATACAAACGAAAGAAAAAATAAAAGTTATGCGTGCGGAAGACCTTCCTATTCAAATCGGTAAAGAGGTGCAAATGAATGGTATGTCTATCGCCCTATTCCGCCTTTCAAATGGAGATATTCGAGCTGTAGAAAATCGTTGTCCTCATAAAAACGGACCGTTAGCAGAAGGAATTGTATCTGGAGAATTCGTCTTTTGTCCACTGCATGATTGGAAAATTTCATTACTAACAGGTGAAGTGCAAAAACCTGATGACGGCTGTATCCAAACATACGAAG
The DNA here is from genome assembly GCF_008368965.1 of Bacillus sp. AY2-1. Lineage (NCBI taxonomy): Bacteria > Bacillati > Bacillota > Bacilli > Caryophanales > Bacillaceae > Bacillus > Bacillus sp. AY2-1. The sequence continues at coordinate 16,216 of NZ_QPEL01000059.1, forward strand.
TAGAAGTTATTGATGGTGACATTTATATAAACATGTAATTTACGAAAGGAAGCCTCCTCTGGCTTCCTTTTACATAAAAATAGAAGAGGTGCGATTATGAACGGATATGTATATTTAGTTGGTGCAGGACCAGGTGATGAAGGGCTTATTACAAAGAAAGCGATAGATTGTTTAAAGCGTGCAGATATCGTTTTATATGACCGTTTATTAAACCCTTTCTTTCTTAGTTATACAAAAGAAACATGTGAACTTATGTATTGCGGCAAAATGCCAAAGAATCATATTATGCGACAAGAAATGATTAACGCCCACCTCCTTCAATTCGCACAAGAAGGAAAAATCGTTGTCCGATTAAAGGGCGGAGATCCATCTATTTTTGGCCGCGTTGGTGAAGAAGCAGAAACTTTAGCAGCAGCGAACGTTCCATATGAAATCGTACCAGGTATTACATCTAGCATCGCCGCTAGTAGCTATGCAGGTATCCCCCTCACCCACCGTAACTACAGTAATAGCATCACTTTATTAACTGGGCATGCAAAAGGCCCTTTAACCGATCATGGAAAATATAATTCATCCTATAATAGCGACACGATCGCCTACTACATGGGTATAAAAAACTTACCTACAATTTGTGAAAACTTACTACAAGCAGGAAAGAAAAAAGATACACCAGTAGCCGTCATTGAATGGGGTACAACTGGTAAACAACGTGTAGTCACAGGGACACTGTCCACCATTGTTTCTATCGTCAAAGACGAAAATATTTCTAACCCTTCTATGACAATTGTTGGTGATGTTGTTTCCTTACGTAATCAAATCTCTTGGAAAGAACGCAAGCCATTGCACGGCAAGAAAGTTTTACTTGCATCTGCAACAAATAAAAAAAGCGCAATAAAGCAAATGTTACAAGAGTCCGGTGCAGAAATATATCAAATTCCAATTTTCCAAAAGAAAGAATACACATTAACCTTTGAACAAATTAATAAGATTTTTAACGTTGATCGTCTTGTATTTTGTTCCGCTGAGAGTGTAGACATCTTAGTGCAATCATGTAGTAAATATCATAAAGATATTCGCTCCTTACAGGCAGAGCTTCAGTATATGAACCTTTCTATTCAAGAAAAGCTTATGCAATATGGATTGTTAAGTAAACCTGCGCAATTTTCTTCGAATTCAACGATTTATTTAGGACGAAACATTAACCGAATTGCTGTTATTCAAGAAAAAATTGGTGCTGGTTCCTATATGATGACTCATGAGTACACAATTGATCATCGCTTCGATGAAATTCATTCCCGTATGCTTTCTGAATTCTCATGGGACAGCATTGTATTTGAAGGTCGTGCTTCTATTGATACGTTTCTAGCAGAAATAAAACGCCTAGGCTTTATCAATATTCTTACTCTCCCATTCTCGTATACCGACGTTCCAACTTTACACTATGCGAATAAAGTCGGTTTTCATAATGTAGATGAGCAATTACAAGACATGATTATGAAGAAAGATTTGGTGGTACGATGAAAGGAATTGTATATGTTGGACACGGGAGCCGCTTACAAAAAGGTAACGAACAATTCATTCACTTTATTCAATCTGTTATAAAAGAACGTAACGAACGGATTCAAAAAATAGCTTTCCTAGAACTAACGACACCTACCATTTCGAATGCAGTTACAGAAGCAATACTAGAGGGTGCAACTGCAATAATGATTGTACCTGTTTTATTATTTGCAGCAGCTCACTATAAACGTGATATTCCTTTTGAGATAGAGAAAATACAAAAGCAATATCCACATATAACATTTTCAGTTGTACAACCTTTTAGTACACATCCACATATGGTTGAACTTGTAGTAAAAAGAATACGTGAAACTATGCCAATGCAAGGTAGTAGTGTTTTACTCGTAGGGAGAGGCAGTAGTGATCCACAGCCGTTACATGAATTACAACAAATCGGAGCAGCCGTCGAACGAAAACTCAGTATGCCAGTATCGTGCTCCTTTTTAACGAAAGGAACTCCCTCTTTTACTGCTGAGCTCAAGGCTATAACATCGACTTCATCCCATGTATATGTCATGCCGTACCTTCTCTTTACCGGATTATTACTTCAAAAAATTAAATTGCATGCAAAAAAATACGATCACGTTACAACTTGTAACTGTCTTCAGTTTGATAGATACATGAAGTTAACATTATTAGAACGAATGGAGGAATGCATATATGTATAACATGTACCCTCTTATGTTTAATTTAAATAAAAAAGTGGTCGTTATAGTTGGTGGTGGTAAAATCGCATATCGAAAAGCGGCCGGATTAAAGGATACAGGCGCTTTTGTCACCGTTATCAGCCCAGAAATTTGCGAGGAAATGAAGGAACTTCCTTATATTACTTGGAAGCAAAAAGCTTTTAGTAATAATGATATTAAAGATGCTCATCTTATTTATGCAGCTACAAATCAACATGCTGTAAATATGATGGTCAAACAGGCCGCCCATGATTTCCAGTGGGTTAACGTCGTAAGTGATGGTACAAAATCATCGTTTCACACACCTGGTGTCATCCGACATGATGAATATGTTGTCACTATTTCAACTTCAGGTAAAGATCCATCGTTTACGAAGCATTTGAAGCAGGAACTAACATCTATATTTCCTAAACTTATAAACAAGCTTTCTCGTACTCATAAAATGTAATCTATCACTTAGCTAAAATAGTAATTAACTTTGAACAAACGTTTTTTAGAGGCGTTTGTTCCTTTTGCTTTAGTTTCGCTTTTTAGGATCAGACAAACAATTGGACAAGAATCTGTGAAGAAAAATAGCGGCAACAATTACGGACAAAAAAAGCAGTTGCTTGAGAGCAACTGCTTCAATACAGGTTTTATATTGGATATTCATTCAACCAAATTAGCGCTTGTTCATAATCATCAAAAAATCTCACAGATTCTTTCGTATTAGATTGTTGTAAATAATCCATTATCTCCCCCTCTTCAAGGAGAAATGCAATTGCCTTACTGTTATTCAAAATGATTTCATTGAAGAACTTCTCTTTCCATACTTTTTGAACAGAAAAATGATTTGGCGTGTATCCTTTTCTATCCACCAACAATTTGTATTTCCGCCCTTCAGAAATGAATTGCTGACAAACCTGCTCAAAACCATTAAACCATTCATACACATCATCTGTTTTTATATTTCCAACTAGATGGGTAACAATTATATCTCCTGAAACTTTTGTGCTGATATTCTGTTTACTCAACTTGGAATCCCTCCTTAGTTACAATTTTGCGGAAAAACCACATAAAATCAATAAAGAAAAAATTCTTACTTGACACTCCTACCCCATCGCTATCAAACTAAGCTCATGTAACGTCAATTATAAGCGAAATTGTGTCTTTTTTCGCAAGTCTATATGTAGATGCTTTAAAGATTTGCATCCGAAATAACCCCTAATGCGTTTCCTTTTTTTGAATTAAACTGCTTGATGATCAGACATGGTACAATTGTAAACGACACCCAATATATCTAAGACTGTTTTCTTCTCATATCGATGGGATTTCCGTCCATCATTTACCGCCTCAAATCTATTCGTTTTTGCACGTATATTCAAAACAAAATATATGACAAATAAATAACGACAGTTACTGTAACAATGCTGAAAAGTGTTGAAAATAAAACGATTTGTGCATGTAGTTCAGGCTCTATTTGATACTCCATAGCAATGGTTGATGTATTTCTTGAAGTAGGAAAAGAACTTGCAATAAATAATGATTGTGCAACAATACCATCAATGTTTAGTAGATAGATCATGGCAAGTGCTAATAATGGTCCTATCAGTAACCTTCCAATTAAAGCCCATGTTATGACTCGATGGAAAAAATTAAGCTTAATGTTAGATAATTGCGCTCCTAGCAATATGATTGCTATTGCAACAAAACTATTCGCAAGCTGATTAAGAGGTAGAAAGATAGAATTAGGTATTTGAATTTTAAAAGATTGAAAGAGAACCCCTAATACAAGCGCATGAAGTACAGGCAGTCTTAGAAATGATTGAATAATACTTCCGATTGTTTTTGTTGCTGATAGTAAGTTATATATCCCATATGAATAAGTTAAAAGATTCTGGAAAATCACAATAAAAATTTGAATGGAAACCCCCACTGGATTGTGACTGAAAATCAATTGACTTACTGGTAATCCATAATTACCGGAATTCATTAACGAAATACTATTTTTTAGAGCTGCACTTTCTCCTTTTTCTAACTTTAATGTTTTTGAAATGAAATGACTTACTATGATCAGACTCAAACTATAAAGCATTAAATAGTATATTATCTGGAGCAACAAACCTGTCTCTATACTAATATCATATATATTCATAAATACAGCCGCTGGCATCAAGCAATAAGTAATAAGTGTAGATAGCTGCTTTAAGTTAAATTGGAACTTCCTTTGTAAAATTGCACCAATTAGCAGCAATATTAATATTGGTAATATTACGTCTAATATAATAAAAATAATCATTTAAAACCTCATTCTACATATATTTTAGTTGGATTAAACGCTCTCTTTTCTTTAACATATCAAATATGACTCATAAAGAAAATTATAGATTATTTATACAAATTCATAACTTTATCTTATTGAACTAAACTGTATTCTTTAGTTTAAGTGTACTTTTTTCACAATATCCGTTAGCCTTACCAAAAAATCTTGCCCTAAAAAAATCTGATACTGCAGTTACTATGCGAAGAATACTTACATCAATTCCATACTTGTCGCTTGAGTCACCTAACACACCTGATACTTGTTTATCTTGAGTGGACTTATATTTTTTTCATCTAAACATCCCGATTCAATTAAATATTTGCATTCTAAAAATGAGTTCGATCTTTAGAATAGATTTAAGATTTCCTTAACTAATCTGCCCTTTAATTAAATAACTTTTGACATCTATATTTTAAAATAAAATTCCATCAACCTTCTGTTTTTCATTTTAAAAGCACATTCTTATAGAAAACAAGCGTTTGTTGAGATAGCAATAAAAACATGTTGAAGCCTATTACTAAAAGAACCATCCCAAAATACTTTGGGACGGTTCTTTTTCCTTATTAATGATTCTTTAACATCACTAACAATTTCTCTTGGCTATACATCCATACTGTAATGATTAAACAAGCAAGTGCGACTTCTGATAACGCCATAAATCCAATTGCATAATGACCTGTTAATTGGAATAGTAATGTTAAAATTAGTGGCGGGAAGAATCCTCCTAGTCCGCCTAAAGCTGAAACGAGCCCATTTACAATACCGGCTTGTTCTGAGAAGTACATTGGAACGAGTTTGAAGATTGTACCATTTCCAATCCCTGCACAAAATGCGACTAGTAGGCAACCAAATGTATACACGTTCATACTAGGCATAAATGATAAAATAATACCTGAAAGTGTTAAACCGATAAATACGAAGATTAATATTTTAAATGGATTAAACTTATCACCGAGCCAACCACCAATCGGGCGCATAATTGTTGCGAGTACAATGAATCCGGCTGTCCGCATACCTGCATCTACTTTTTCTAATCCGAAGTGAGATACTAAAAAGTTTGGTAAGTATACTGTAAATGCGACAAATGATCCGAATGTTAAAAAGTAAAAGATACATAAAAACCAAAGTTTTTCATTTTTATATACACCTTTTATTTGTTCCATTAATGGTGTATTCACCTTTTTCTCCTTACGATCACCTAATAAAAAGTTCATAAGTGCAAATGCTGCAAGTAAAACTAAATAACATTGTACTGTCGTTCTCCAACCAACTGAAGTTGCGATAACAGGTGCTAAAAACGAAGTGATTGCTGTTCCGGCGTTACCGACACCGTAAATACCATTTACAAAACCGTGGCTCTCTTTCGGAAAGTATTTTGGTAAAGAAGTTACCCCTACTGAGAATACAGCTCCACCAATTCCTACAAATAATCCACCAATAATTAAATCCATCATAGAATTGGCAACACTAATATAAAAGACAGGAAATAATAATAGAATAAAACTAATAAAGAATAATTTTCTTGCTCCGAAACGATTTGTCCAATAGCCAATTGGAATACGAAGAACAGAACCTAAAATAACCGGTACTGCTGTTACCATAGAAATTTGTCCCGCAGTTAATGGAATATCCGCTTTAATATAAGGCATTAATGATGATAAAATAACCCATACCATAAAACCGATAACTAGATTAGAAGTTTGTAAACTTAATTGAAAATTAGGACCTTTCATCCTGTTCCCTCCTATGTATGCATAGTTATATTCATTCCCTCCAGCCTAATCACGTCCTAACATGATTAGGCTGAAAAGAATCAACCACCACTTACTGGCGGAATCATTGCTATGACATCGCCAGTTTGAATGATATCATCCTCATTTGCATACTCTTCATTTATAGCGACCATTATCTCACTTGAAATTGCTACGTTGTATTTCGTAATAAGGACTTCCTTTAGTTCAGCAACCGTAATATTTTCACAACCTATGTGTAATGCTGACTTACTTACTTCTTCTTGTAAATGTGCAAATAATAGTACTTCAATCATATTCTCATCTCCTTTCCAGGCTCACCATTTGCATACGCTACCTTCTCTAACTGATCACCTATCCATGACTCACCATCTTTCCAAAACTCTTTCTTCCATATTGGAACAATTTGTTTTATACGCTCCATAATATATTCGTTCGCCTCATAGGCAGCTTTCCGGTGTGGTGTAGAAACAGCGACGACAACAGCAAGATCAGAAATTTGTAATGTACCAATGCGATGTGTAATGGCGACATTTGTCCCAGGCCACATCTCTCCTACTTCGGTGCCAATTCTCTTAAGCTGTTTCTCCGCCATTGACTTATATGCTACATACTCTAAATATAGCGTACGACGGCCTTTCGTAAATTCTCTAACAGTACCAATGAAAGTCGCAACTGCGCCACATTCACGACGAATTACTTTGTTTGTAACTTCTTCAATTGAAATAGGTGTATCAATTACTTCATAATACGTATGTGCCATCTTGCACCTCTTATCTTTGTATAAGTTAGCAATCTATTTTTCTATTATTTGTATGATCGAAGTGGTTCTTCCCACGGCCACTCACTTCCGGCGCTTGATTCTAATAACAGTACCGAGACAGTTATTCCTGCTTTAAATCCTCTCGTTCCTCCCGGCAGGACGATACATGCATTCGCCCCTGCAAGTGAAGAAATTGCACTAGATTTGTCTAAACCAACTGGTGTAGCTTGCAATGTTCCATCTACAATTTCCACTTTCCCTCGTACAAAACGAGTAAATGGGTTTGCTTTCAGAAAGTCTTTCTGTAATATTGCCTCTGTACGATATACGTGCGAATCTTTTCTATGCAAATATGTTCCAATGACTGGCCGAACATATAATTCACAACCGACATAACAAGCTGAAGGATTACCAGATAGACCAAATAATAGTTTTCCTTCTAGCTCAGCTACAGTTGTCACACTTCCTGGTCGCATCGCTATTTTGTTGAAAAGCACATTAGCTCGTAATTCCTCATAAATAGCAGGTAAATAGTCATAGTCTCCTACCGAAACGCCACCAGTTGTAATTAAAATATCGACTTCTTTTATCGCTTTTTTCACAGTGTTATAACACGTCTCAAAATCGTCAGCGAATTGTCCATAATACTGTACAACTCCGCCCGCTCGTTCAACTTGAGCAGCTATCATATAGGAGTTACTATTTCGAATCTTCCCTGGCTTTAATTGTTCATGTACTTCAAGCAGTTCGCTTCCTGTCGTTACAATTCCGATAACCGGCTGTTTTACAACGTAAACGGTACTATAACCAAACGTAGAAAGAAGCGCCACTACTCCAGGGTTAATAACAGTCCCTTTTTTCACAAGGATGGTATTTTGTTTTACATCTTCACCTTTAAAAGAAATGTTATCCCCAGCAATAAAGGAGCGTTTCAATTTCATATAAGTCTTTTCACTTTCTTCAAATCCTTCAGTTAGCTCTAACATAACAACTGCATTACATCCGGCTGGAATTGCGGCACCTGTCATAATACGGACAGTTTGAAATGGTTTCACTTCTTCTGGAAAAACAAAACCTGCTCCAATTTCGCCAATCACTTCAAACTGAATGGGGTTACTACTACTCGCTTCTTTTGTATCTTCTGCTCGAATCGCAAACCCGTCGTATGGAGAGCGATCAAAGTGAGGGACATCATGATCTGCAATAACATCTTCTCCAAGAATTCTTCCGTAACTTTCTATAAGAGAAACCTTTTCTATTTCACCTTGATGAGCGTATTTCATTACACGTGCCACTGCTTCTGCCACCGGAATTGGTATACGTTTTTCTAACATTCTTTTTCACCTCGTTTTAATAAGGGGCAACGCTCTTTCTGTTCATCCTATATATTTTGCGTATAATCGTTTTGCTATTTTCACATCATTTGTTCCATGAATAAATGCCCTACCGTCTGTAAATAAAACGAAACGATATTCATCAATTAGAAATGATAGTAAGTAAGGCGTTTTTTGGACATGTACACTTTTTTGTAATCGTTTTTGAATTTCGTTTAAATTAAGATCTCTCTTTATTCCTGAACGGATTTGAACTGTATTCCGTCCGCATAGCACTTCCGTTTTCATCTGCGCTTCAAATGCTAGACTTGGATACGTTCGTGATTTCCCACAAGATGGACATGTACTTTTTTTCTGTCTATTTACTTTTAATGAAAGATATTGATTGTTCCAAATATCAAATGATAACATCGTTCCTCTTAACGACTCATAATCATCCACCAATATTTTCATCGCCTCTGTTACTTGGTGAGCAACGACCATTTGTACAGCTGGCTGAATGATTCCGGCTGTATCGCATGTTGCACCGCCCATAGGATGATCCATTAGACAGCGAAAACATGGTGTTTTCCCAGGAAGAATTGTATACGTTACACCGTAACTTCCAATGCATCCACCATATATCCAAGGTATATTTTCTTTTTGTGAAATGTCATTTATAAGTAGGCGCGTATCGAAATTGTCAGTCGCATCTATGATGAGATCCACTTCTTTTGTTAACTCTTCTATTTCTTGCATTGTGACATCCGTTACAACTGGTACAATTTTTACTTCAGAATTAATCTTCCTTACATGTTCTGCCGCTGCAATTGCTTTCGGTTTGCATTGCTGCGCATCTTCTTCTATGTATAACTGTTGCCGCTGTAAATTACTCCATTCCACGTAGTCACGGTCAGCGATTGTCAATTTCCCAATTCCCATCCTAACGAGTGTTTCTGCATTCGCAGCTCCTAATGCACCTGCACCAATTAGGAGCACATGCTTTTCTCTTATTTTTCTTTGTCCTATTTCACCAATTCCAGAAAACAATATTTGCCTTGCATATCGCTCTTGCATAGGGAATCCTCCTCTCACTATCCGCCAATGTAGGACATTTCAACTTTTGGACGTTGATTTGTACTTTCCGCCGTTCTTTCATCTGAATATCGATCTGTTCTATATCGCCATGTATGTTGTAAAATTTTTAATAGTGATGCATCAGAAATATTTCCTCGAAGAAGCGTTCGCAAATCCGTTCCTTTCGTTCCAAATAGACACGTGAAAAACTTGCCGTCTGCCGAGATACGAGCTCTCGTACAAGAAGAACAAAATGACTCAGATACTGAAGTAATAAACCCAACTTCTGCATCGCTCCCTACATATCGATACAATTTCGCAACTTCTCCAAAGTAACGAGGCTGAGCGGGCTCAACTGGATATACGCGATTAATCTTCTCTATTAATTGTTCCTTCGTAATAACTTGTTCAAAGTTCCAGTCGTTTGTACTGCCCACATCCATAAACTCTATAAAACGGAGCTGAATGTCTTGTTCTTTAAAATAACGAGCCATACGAAGAATTTGACTATCATTCATTCCTTTTTTTACGACCATATTTACCTTTACTTCTAATCCAGCAGCCTTTGCTGCTTCAATTCCTTTCAGTACAGGTTTTGTATTTACATTTCGTCCATTAATTTTTTTGAAGACATAATCCTCTATCGCATCTAAACTAATATTTACACGTTTTAATCCCGCTTCTTTTAACGCCTTTGCTTGTTTTGCTAAATGAATACCGTTTGTTGTGAGTCCAATATCTTTTAAGCCTTCTAGCTTTGCAAGTCTTGCAATTAACATCGGTAAGTCTTTACGCAATAACGGTTCACCGCCAGTAAGCCTAATTTTATTGACTCCCAGACTTATAAATAATCTCGCTAATCTTTCTATTTCATCAAACGTTAATAAAAGCTCTTCCTGTAAAAAAGCGTAATCAGGTCCGAACACTTCAGCAGGCATACAGTATGTACACCTAAAATTACAACGATCAATAACTGAAATACGTAAATCTTGAAGTGGCCGTTCTAAAGAATCTTTCATGTTCTCGTGCATCTATATCCCTTCTTTTCTGCTGTAATCCTTAGTAAGCTTTCATTTTTTTATTTGCCTTCATTATAAAAAAGAAGCTACATATTCAATGTGACTTTTCTCACATTACTTTCCCCATTCAAAAATTCTTCACAAATCCGTTCGAATTTTGTTCACATCTTTAATCTCATCCACTTTGTCTATTGAATTTTTCAAACTAAAAATTGAAAATCACTTCCCCCTTACGGTCATTGAAATTTCAATGTATTTTTAAAATAGCTCTTGCATTTTCATCATACTTACACTCAAAATAGGAAATGTATTGCTTATAAGAAGAAAGGTGATCACTGTGGCAAACAGTATGACATTATCTCAAGATTTAAAAGAATTACTTGCATCTGTTGAATATAAAATGCAAATTAAAAAAGGTAGTTTTATTTTTCAAGAAGGTATGGAGGCAACAGAGCTCTATATCATCCACTCAGGAAAAGTACAAATTAGTAAATTAAGTGCTGACGGGCAAGAATTAACACTCCGTATTTGTTCGGCATACGACATTATTGGAGAATTAACATTATTCACGGACAATGCGAAGTATTTATTAAATTCAAAATGCCTTGAAGATGTTGAAGTAGGGGTTATAAAGCGTGAAACCTTAGAAAAAGCATTGCTCCAAAAACCCGCACTTGTATTTGAATTTATGAAATGGATTAGTGAACATTTAAGAAGAATGCAAACGAAGTTCCGAGATTTAGTATTACACGGCAAAAAAGGTGCCCTGTATTCTACTCTTATACGAATGACAAATAGTTACGGTGTATTAAAAGAAAATGGGATTCTCATCGATTTACCATTAACGAATCAAGAACTTGCTAATTTCTGTGCAACTTCACGTGAAAGTGTAAATCGAATGTTAAATGAATTAAAAAAGCAAGGTACAATTTCTATTCATAAAGGAAAGATTACAATCCACGATTTACAATTTTTAAAATGTGAAATTGCTTGTGAAGATTGCTCTGCCTCTGTTTGTAGCATTGATTAGCATCTTATTTAGATGCTAATCTTTTTTCAATTTAAGCTACTTATTAACGGTTATTCCCTATATAAACAAAAACGAGGCCTTCCATATTAGACCTCGTTTCGTTTTAACCATTAGCTCCTATCCGTTTACAGCAGTATTATTTTTTCAACTCATTAGGAATACGTCTTCTGTAAATTACATAACTACGGCTTACATATTTAATTGGGGCACTAAATACATGTACAAGTCTTGTAAATGGCCATACTGCGAATAAACCCATTCCTGCAAGAATATGAATTTTAAACCATACTGGTACTTCCATCATATATTCAACTTTCGGTTGGAGAATAAAGAGACTTCGGAACCAAGGGCCAATCGTTGTACGATAATCAAATCCTTTTGAATCTATATTTAAAAATGTTGAAGAAAGTCCTGCTAGCATTACGATAAGTAATAAAATAAGCGCAATATAATCTCCCTTTGTACTCGTTGCAATGATACGCTTTACTGTTACACGGCGGTACGTTAATATAATTAAACCGATAATAGAAGCAATACCTGCCGGAAGCCCAAAACTAATTGCTACTACATGATACATATGCTCAGAAATACCTATTGAACGATATACAGCTTCTGGAATTAAAATCCCCATAACATGGCCGCCAATTACGAACATGATCCCAAAGTGGAATAATAGACTTCCGACCCGGAGCATCTTCTTTTCTAATAGTTCACTAGATTTTGATGTCCATCCAAATTGATCATAGTTGTATCTAAAAATATGTCCACCGATAAAGATCGCAAAAATGATATAGGGAAACAATACCCAAAGAAATTGATCCATCATTTTGACAACGCTCCTTTCTAATTTGTCTGTACACCCCATGTTTCGATAGCGAGTAGCACAGACGCAAGAATTGGTTCATACATACTACCCGCTTCTTTTAATTGAACATGTAATGCTTGTATATTTTCCGTGTATTTACTCATAATTGGTTCACTGTCTTGCTCATTTGCATTTGCAAAAAACTCAAGTAAAAGTGGTAAATAGTCAGGTAGTTCTTTATCTGTTACGCTAAAACCTGATTTTTTATAATGTTGTTTTAACTCTAGTAATTCAATACCTCTTTCTCTTTGTTCACCAGTGTTCATATAAGTAAGATACATATTTGTTTTCTTCCCAAAATCGAATGTATATACGTAACTATCAATGAGTTGATCATTCGTTTTATCTAGCGCTTGCTTTATAAAGCCTGTAAGTGACGCTTTAACGTCTTCCTGTTCTATTGTTTCAACCTCTTCTTGCAATTCAGTTAAAGCTTCTCTCCACCCTAGTTCGGGATAGGAGAGAAGAAAAGAAGAACAAGAAAAAGCTGTTTGTAAACTTTGTTTCATAATTTTCTGCCCCCTTTATTTAAGAAATTGTCATACAAGAGCCTGGACCACCTGTGAATGATAAACCACAGCTTCCTTGTTCGCTATATAAATCTGCCACTTGTTCACGGTGAGATGTCGGAATAACGAAGCGATCTTTATATTTCGCGATGGCAAGAAGACGATACATATCTTCTACATCCTGTTTCGTTAAACCAAGTTCTTTTAATACAGCTTCATTTGGCTCTTTATTAATTTGAAGTGCTCTCATATGCGTTCGCATAACAGCCATTTTCTTCAATGTAAGACGAATGTGTGATTCATCCCCCGCAGTGAGTAAATTCGCTAAATATTGAATTGGAATACGCATATTATCAATAGCAGGGAAAATCTCTTCTGCTTGCCAGTTACTACCTTTTCCCTCCACCATATTCATAATCGGGCTAAGCGGCGGGATATACCAAACCATTGGCATTGTACGATACTCTGGGTGAAGAGGTAGAGCAATTTTCCAATCGATAATCATTTTATAAATTGGCGATTGTTGCGCCGCTTTAATCCATTCTTCAGGAATTCCTTGTTTTTTCGCTTCAGCTGCCACTTCTGGATCATTTGGATCTAGAAAAACAGTAAGCTGAGATTCATATAAATCTTTTTCGTCTTCAACAGAAGCTGCTTCTTTTACTTTGTCAGCGTCATATAGCATTACCCCAATATACCGAATACGTCCTACACATGTTTCCGAACAAATCGTTGGCATACCCGCTTCAATACGTGGGAAACACATTGTACATTTTTCAGCTTTATTCGTTTGCCAGTTAAAATACACTTTTTTATATGGACAAGATGATACGCAGAATCTCCATGCGCGACATGCATTTTGATCGACAAGAACAATCCCATCTTCTTCACGTTTATACATCGCACCAGATGGACAAGATGATACGCACGAGGGATTCATACAATGTTCGCATATGCGTGGTAAATACATCATAAAGACGTTTTCAAAATCTGTTTTAATTTCTTCTTCCATTTTCTTTACGTTCGGATCTTGCAATCCTGTTATATGTCCGCCTGCTAAATCATCTTCCCAGTTTGGACCCCATTCAATTTTGTCGATAAATTCGCCTGTAATTGCTGATTTCGGACGAGCAACTGGTTGATGCTTACGTTGCGGACTATTTGTTAACGTTTCATAATCATAATTCCAAGGTTCAAAATAATCATCAATTGTTGGTTGATCTGGATTGTGGAAAATGTTCATAAGACGTTTCATTTTCGAACCAGATTTCAGCTGAATTTCACCATTTTTCAATTCCCAACCGCCTTTATATTTCTCCTGATCTTCCCATTGTTTCGGATAACCAATTCCAGGCTTCGTTTCTACGTTATTGAAGTACATATATTCAGCACCTGGACGATTTGTCCAGGTGTTTTTGCACGTTACGCTACAAGTATGGCAGCCGATGCATTTATCTAGATTCATTATCATTCCGACTTGTGCTTTAATCTTCAAGCCAATCTACCTCCTTCAGTTTGCGAATTACAACGTTTAAGTCACGCTGGTTCCCAGTCGGACCGTAATAGTTAAATCCATAACTTAATTGACCATATCCACCAATCATATGTGTCGGTTTTACGTGAATTCGAGTTGGACTATTATGCGTTCCCCCGCGGTTACTTGTTAATTTCGTACCAGGTACGTTAATGTGACGATCTTGTGCATGGTGCATAAACGCCATTCCTCTCGGTATACGATGCGTTACAACAGCACGGGCTACAACAACACCGTTACGATTAAAGCACTCAATCCAATCATTATCTGCTACACCAGCTTCTTCAGCATCCTCTTTATTCATCCAAACAGTTGGACCACCTCTAAACAGCGTTAACATCGGTAATGAATCGAAATACATACTATGAATGGACCACTTATTATGCGGCGTTAAATAATTTAACGTAATCTCTTTTCCTTCTACTTCAGGTCGTGATTTACGGAACGGTTTATGTTGCAGAATCGGTTTAAACGTTGCCATCGTTTCACCAAATTCTTTCATCATGTCATGATCTAAGTAGAAAGATTGTCGTCCAGTGATTGTTCTCCAAGGGATGAGGCGTTCCACATTTGTTGTAAACGGTGAGTAACGACGTCCACCTTTTTCAGAACCTGTAAAGGCCGGAGAAGTAATTACTGTTTTTGGCTGCGCTGTAATTTGTTCAAATGTGAAGCATTCTTCTTCACGTTCTTCTGCTAAATCACGTAATTTTAAATCCGTTTGTTTTTCAAGTGCTTCCCATGCTTTTACAGCCATATGACCATTTGTTGTAGAAGAAAGTGTTAATACCGCTTCAGCAGCATTGATTGCTTCTTTTATGTCTGGGCAACCTTTTGCAATAGAATCCGTTCGAACAACTCCTAATCGGCTCTTTAATTGCTCATACTCTTTTTCTGCGGACCAAGAAATCCCTTTCGTACCAATCGGTTGTTTTCCCGCATTTGGTCCTAGCGAAGTCATTTTGTCATAAATTGTTTTATAATCTCTTTCAACAACATGAATTTGTGGCATTGTTTTACCTGGTATTGGCTCACACTCACCTTTGCTCCAATCTTTAATCTTGCCAAGTGGTTGCGCTAATTCTTGCGGTGTATCGTGAAGAAGTGGCGTTGCAACAACTTCTTTCATTGGTTCAAGATCAATTTTCTTCGCTAAATCTGACACAGCTTTAGAAAGTGAAGTGAAAATATCCCAGTCAGAGCGCGCTTCCCACGGTGAACCGATTGCTGGATTAAATGGATGCACAAATGGATGCATATCTGTACTACTTAAATCATGTTTTTCGTACCAAGTTGAAGCAGGTAAGACGATATCAGAATAAAGCGCTGTTCCAGCCATACGGAAATCTAAGTTAATGAGTAAATCTAACTTCCCTTCTGGTGCTTCTTCATGCCATTTAATTTCTTCTGGTCGTAATGAATCACTATCGTCATTCATTAACCCGTTTGTTGTACCTAATAAATGTTTTAAGAAATATTCGTGTCCTTTACCAGAACTTGAAATTAAGTTCGCACGCCATACGAATAAGTTGCGCGGGAAGTTGTTTTTGTTATCTGGATCTTCAATCGCAAATTTTAGTCCTTTTTCTTTTAATCTTTGTGCAACATATTTTCCGATTTCTTCTTGCGTTGTTGCACCAGCAGCAACAGCTTCTTTATATAATTCAATCCCATTTTTCTCGAATGTCGGATACGAAGGTAGCCAGCCAAGTCGTGCCGCTAATACGTTGTAATCACCGTGATGTTGATAACGAGAGTTGCCTTCTACTGGTGATGCTAGATGTCCAACCGGTGTATCTTCATAGCGCCATTGATCTGTTACGAAATAGAAGAAAGATGTACCATTTTGTAATTTCGGTGGCCCTTGCCAATCTTTTGCCATCGCGATTGTTTGCCATCCTTCTGCTGGTCGTAATTTTTCTTGCCCAACATAATGCGCCCATCCCCCGCCGTTTACTCCTTGTGCTCCAACTAGAAGAACAAGATTTAAAACTGCGCGATAAATCGTATCAGAATTAAACCAATGGTTAATACCAGCTCCAACAATAATCATCGAGCGACCATTTGTATCAACGGCATTTTGTGCGAACTCACGAGCGATTTGAATAATTAGTTCTCGTTTCACTCCTGTCATTTTCTCTTGCCATGCAGGTGTAAACGGTACATCATCATTGAAGTCTTTCGGCTCTTGTCCGCCAAGCCCTCGGTTCACGCCGTAATTTGCTAACGTTAAGTCGTATACAGTTGTAACGAACACTTCGCCTTCTTCTGTCATAACCTTTTTCACTGGAATTGTACGTTCTAATACTTTGTTTCCATCATCAGAGAAGTACGGAATTTGTACAGTTCCAATCGATTCTTCCATTCCAAGTAAAGAAAGACGTGGGTCAATCTTTTCACCTGTTTCTTCATCTTCTAAACGCAAGTTCCATTTCTTTTCGTTATCCCAACGTGAGCCCATTGTGCCTTGAGGTGTTGCAAAATCATTCGTATTCTCGTTCCAAAGAACAGGCTTCCATTCTCCTAACTTCGTTTCGCGTCCAATATCAGAAGCGTTTAAGAAACGATCAGCAACGAATTGATCTCCTTTTTGTTTCAATGTGACAAAGAAAGGAAAATCAGTATATTGCTTCGCATACTTTGTGAAATATTCCACTTGATTATCTACGTAAAACTCTTGTAAGATCACATGCCCCATTGCCATCGCAAGTGCACCATCTGTACCTTGTTTTACACTAATCCAATCATCGGCAAACTTTGTAGATTCAGCGAAGTCAGGACTGACAGAAACGACTTTCGTTCCTTTATATCGAACCTCTGCTAAAAAGTGAGCATCTGGTGTTCTCGTCATCGGTACATTTGAACCCCATGTCATAATGTAACCAGAGTTATACCAGTCACTACTTTCTGGTACATCTGTTTGATCGCCCCAAATTTGAGGAGAAGCTGGTGGTAAATCTGCGTACCAATCATAGAAACTAAGCATTGGCCCGCCCATAAGTTGCATAAAACGACTACCAGCAGCATGACTTAACATCGACATAGCTGGAATTGGTGAAAAACCAACATTTCGGTCTGGACCGTATTTCATTACTGTGTAGAGTAATGAAGCAGAAACAAGTTGTAACACTTCATCCCAATTCGCACGAATGAATCCCCCTTTACCACGTGCCTGCTTATACTTGCGTGCTTTTTCAGGGTTTTCCACAATGCTTTTCCAAGCATCTAGTGGTGACTTGTTATTTTGTAATTCCTCTTGCCACATACTCCAAAGAACACCACGTACATACGGATATTTCACACGAAGTGGACTATAAATATACCAAGAAAAACTCGCTCCACGCGGACATCCTCGTGGTTCAAAATCAGGCATATCTGGACCTGTAGTTGGATAGTTAAGCTCCTGTCCTTCCCAAGTTACGATTCCATCTTTCACATATATATTCCAGCTACATGAACCAGTACAGTTCACACCATGTGTAGAACGAATTACTTTATCATGCTGCCAACGCTTTCTGTACACATTCTCCCATTCACGATCTTCATATGTTTCTTGAGTATGATTATCGTTATAACGATCTATTGGTGAAAAATATTTTAAACGTCTCATTAGTGCTGAAGGTTTCTTCTTCATACTGTTCACTCCTTTAATACGTCTCTCTTACATACCCTTACTATAAGAGAGGTTGTAAAATACAGATGTGACATTTCGCACAGTTCAAGAGATTGTCAAAAATTCAGTAGAAAATAAGTTTGTGAGAAAATCTTTTATTCCGTTTTGAAGGGTTATGATTAATCGTGATTATTAGGAGAATGGTATTTTGAGGTATCGACTATTTTGCAAAAGAAAAACGCAGGAGAAATTCCTACGTTTTTCTTTATAAATATATAAAAAAGAGTTTTGATATTATTTCAAAACTGCCATAAGAAAGAGTTTAGAAATTGTATATAAGGAATTTTTTCTTTAACAATACTATTTTATATCCAGACATATTTTACATAAAACTACAAATCATTATTTACTGTATTGCCCTTAGTTACGGAAACAATTATACTAGATGTAATCGAAATAAATATTCTGAATATTCTTAGAATTAATGACAAAATTTTTACTACCTGCAAATATAATTATAAATTTGTCCACTAAATAGATTAGAAAACGATAATAAAATTAGGAGGATTACGATGCCCCAGCTTGATTCATTACATCCCACTGTAGAAAAAATAATCAATAATATTGAAAAAATAATGGTCGGAAAACGAAAAGAAACAATCTTAGCTTTGACAGCTCTCTTAGCTGAAGGTCATGTGCTATTAGAAGATGTTCCTGGTGTCGGCAAAACAATGCTAGTACGTGCTCTTTCTAAATCCATTCATGCGGATTACAAGCGAATTCAATTTACACCTGATTTACTGCCATCAGATGTAACAGGAGTTTCTATTTATAATCCGAAAGAGCTCCAATTTGAGTTCAAGCCTGGACCAATTATGGGGAATTTTGTACTTGCTGATGAAATTAATCGTACATCTCCTAAGACACAATCTGCTTTACTTGAATGTATGGAAGAAGGCAATATTACAATAGATGGCATTACAAGGCCTTTACCAAAGCCGTTCTTTGTCATGGCTACACAAAATCCGGTCGAATATGAAGGAACATATTCTCTACCAGAAGCTCAGCTCGATCGTTTCTTATTGAAACTAAAAATGGGATATCCTACACCAGAAGAAGAATTTGAAATTTTAAACCGGATGGAAAAAACAAATCCACTCTCTCAATTACAGGCCATTACTACAATAGAAGAATTACTTTATTTACAACAAAGCGTACGGGTAGTAAGTATGGACAAAGCAATTAAGCATTACATTGTAAAGCTTGTTAATCAGACTCGTACGTATAGCTCTATACAGCTAGGAGCAAGTCCACGTGGCTCAATTGCTTTAATGAAAGCTTCACAAGCTTATGCATTTATCCATGGCAGAAATTATGTTATTCCAGACGATGTTAAATTTTTAGCTCCTTACGTTTTAGCGCATAGGCTCATTCTAAAAATGGAAGCAAAATTTGAAGGGATAACAGGAGAACAAGTTATCGCAAAAATCGTTGCACGAACTACCGTGCCGACTCAAAGGACGATGAACCCTTGATGAAACAAATGCTGCGAGCGCTATATCACGTTATGAAGTTATTGCTACTCCCTTTATGCCTAGTCTTAACATTTGTGTACGCTATGTTTCAAGGAGGGTTTGTAAGTTGGTTTTTATTTTACAGCACAATTCCCATTGCTCTTTATTCACTACTACTCCCCTTCTACGCTTTACGGGACGCTGAAGTAAAACGAACAACAAACCAAAATGGATATGTAGTAGGAGAACAATTTGTAAGCACGATTACAATAAAAAGAAAATTTCCTTTTCCCTTACTTTATTTAGTTATAGAAGATGAACTGCCACCACAATTTATAAGTTGTAAACAAACAAAGATGAATAAGGTAGTACTCTTCCCAGGATTGAAACGAAATATTTCGTTTCAATATGTTATTGACACAATCCCTAGAGGCGAGCACACTTTTTCAAGCGTTCGTGTCAAAACTGGCGATTTATTCGGCATGATGGAGAAAGAAGTAACTTTTTCAGTTCCAGATACATTTTTAGTCTATCCCCAGTATGTAGATATAGCGTATCGACAATTGGAAAATCATTTCGAACAAGGAGCGCTTTCAGCAAATATAAATTCTGCAAAAGACTCTACAATCTCTGTCGGTGTCAGAGACTATAAACCTGGAGATCGCTTTTCATGGATTGATTGGAAAGCAACTGCACGAACAAACAATATTATGACAAAAGAGTTTGAACAACAGCGCAGCCATAATATCATGATATTCATAGACAGAACCGAGTCTCCTCTATTCGAATCAGTCGTCACATTTACTGCCTCTATCGTAAGGGCTGTCTTGAAACAAAATTCACCAGCATCATTCGTGTCTATCGGAAAAGAACAAACTATTTTCCCTTTAGATAATGGAGATACGCAGTTACAACAAATCCTTTGTCATTTAGCAAAAGTACAAGCAGACAGTGTATTCCCGCTCTCCCAGAGTGTAGAAATAGAACTAAGAAAAATTTATGAGCCCGTCACGGTTATACTCGTGACAAGTAATCTTTCTCCCGATATTCAAAAGGCGGCTGATTGTGCTGCTATAAGAAATAGAAAATGTATGATTTTTGTCGTGAAAGAAAAAGCGAATCAACTTTCACACCGAGAACTCAGTATATTAGAAACTCTAAAAAAACGACAAATATTTGTAAACACGGTTTATGAAAACCGGTATACAAACGTGTTTTTTGAGGTGAGCAAATGATAACATTACAAGCAAAATACAAGTGGGATACGAACAAATTCTTCATGCATGCATGTGTATTTCTTCTTTTACTAGAATGGATAAGACCTCTTATAGGTATTACAAATGTAGGTAGATTAGATATTTTCGTAACATTTATAGGAATTTGCTTCGCTCTCTCTTTTTTTCAAACGAGGTGGCAGATTCCAATAAAAATTGTCACAGTCCTATTTATCATTCATTCCCTATATTATAAAAATGCTTTTATAAATCCATCTTGGCTAACAACACTCTTTTCTGATATGTCTCGAAATTCCTCCCTATTTTTCCAAGGGAATTTACTAGATATTTCTCCAGTTTTTCCGACGGTTTTATTTTTTCTCTCATTTTGGTTTTTGAGTTCTTTCACTTCATTTTGGATTATTCATAAAAAACGTGGGTTTTTATTTCTTGTATTGACTATTATTTATATCGCAACTTTTCATAACTTACATTTATACAATGCAAACTACGCTATTATTCGTACTGTTGTCATCGGCTTTTTTATGCTTAGTCTTCTTCAAGTAGAACGAATAAAAGAGCGCGAACACTTACAAAATTATGCTAGGGAAATCTCAAAATTACTTAGACCACTTACAATATTTATTGTATTATTAGCAACCATCGCATACTTTGCTCCAAAATTTGGCCCTCAATGGCCAAACCCAATGGATTTTTTAAAATTCAACACATCTGAAGCAAGTAAAGAACAAAAAGTTTCTACAATTGGGTATGGTTTAGATGACTCGCGATTAGGTGGTCCTTTTAAGGCGGATCCTACAATTGTTTTCACAGCACGGACGCAAAACAAACAATATTGGCGAGTAGAAACAAAAGATTTTTATACAGGAAAAGGCTGGGAAATTTCTGAAAATCCGAAAAAGGTTTCTTTTAAAAATAAAAACGACGTCGTAAGCTGGTACGAACAAAATACAAAAACGGAAACGACTGAGGCAACAATTACCATGCTAAAAAGTTATCCTCACCTTACCTATCCAGCAGGATTAGTATCAGTTGAGGCTTCTTCTGATGTATCATACAGTGTTAACTCGTTTTCAGAAAAAATTTATACAATGAATGGAGACTCTTCTACTACTTTACATTCGTATAAAGTAACATATGAGATCCCTGAGTTTTCCATAGAAAACTTGAAAGCTGTAAAAACAAATGAAGGTCAAGAAACAAATCCTTATTTTATGACAAAGTACACACAACTTCCCGAGTCATTACCACAGCGCGTAAAAGACTTGGCTGCCAATCTTACAAATGATAAAGACAACCGATATGATAAAGTATTAGCTATTGAAAATTACTTCACAGACAACTCTTTTACATACGAATCAACGAATGTCTTATTTCCTGCCAAAAGCCAAGATTATGTAGATCAATTCCTTTTCGATACAAAAAGCGGCTACTGTAATAATTTTTCGACGTCTATGATTGTACTACTTCGTTCTGCCGGGATTCCTGCTCGCTGGGTAAAAGGCTATACAGAAGGAACTCTTGACAATACACTTGCCTCTGCAGAAGGTGCGGATGTTTATACAATCACGAACGATAACGCACACTCTTGGGTCGAAGTATATTTCCCAGGATACGGATGGATTCCATTCGAACCAACAAAAGGATTTACCAATCCCTATAATTTTATAAATAATACGCCTGCTCCTATTTCACAAAATAGCGAAGCAAATAATTCTAATAACGAGCAAATACACCAACGAAATAATGAAGCAAAACTTAAAAGTTTAATAGAACATACAGAAGAAGCTTCTACTAAAAAGGTCACAAATTCTAAAACTAGTTTTTCTTGGTGGTACGTATTCCTCTCTACGATACTAATTAGTATTATGGGATACATTCTCTTTATCACTAGAATGAAATGGATGACATTTCTTATTATTCATTTCTATAGATACCGAAAAGATGATGCTGTTTATCAAAAAGCTTACGGTGCACTTTTAAAACAATTTGCGAGAATTGGCATACCACGGGGTGAAAGTCAAACATTCCGAGAATACGCTCTCCATATCGATACACTTTACAAATCGGCCGATATGCAACAACTTACTGCCAGTTATGAGAACGCTATATATCAACAGGGGCAGGCTGCAGCAGAATGGAAGACATCCGTACACTTATGGGAAGTGCTTATGAAAAAAGCAGGTTCTCTACCTAAATCAGATGGCTTTGATACAGTTATTTAATCTTGAAAATGTGAGTTTAAAGAAAACGTCTCAAAGAACTACATTGTTCTTTGAGACGTTTTTTAATAAAGTGAAACTCCTAATTATTCTCCAAGTACCTTCTCAATCTCAACCTCTAAATCTACCGGCTTCGTCTGCGGCGCAAAACGCCCTACTACTTTCCCGTCTTTTCCGATTAAAAACTTCGTAAAATTCCATTTCACTGCTTTCATACCGAGTAAACCTGGTGCTTGTTCTGTCATGTATGTATATAAAGGATGAGCCTTATCACCTTTCACATCAACCTTTGCAAACATTGGGAAGTTTACACCGTAGTTTAATTCACAAAAACTAGTAATGTCCGCTTCTGTACCTGGTTCTTGTCCCCCGAATTGGTTACAAGGAAACCCGAGTATTTCGAGTCCTTGGTCTTTATATTTATCATACACCTCTTGTAATCCTTTATATTGCGGTGTGAAACCACATTTACTAGCTACATTTACAATAAGAAGTGCTTTTCCTTCGTAATCTTTTAACGATTTTTCTTCACCTGTAATTGTTTTAGCTGAAAAATCATAAACTGTCATTGTCTTTGCCCCTCTCTTCACTATCATTCTATGTTTATACTATACTACATTCGTGAATATACAGCTCTTATTACGTACTTATACGCTATAATGATAGCGCTTTATTTCCGTTCGAAAATTCGGCACAAACTACTAGACTTTTATGATGGAAAGTTTTACAATCGAAATGTGAACAAAATGTGACAGTTTATATTCCATTATAAAAGAAAAGGATGGTGTTCATTATGAAAACTGCACAACATGAAACGATTTCAAATCGCGAGTTTTATTTCGTACTATATATGATGTTATTGTATGTTACTGGCTGGGTAATCGATGTAAATGGTTTATTCTTAAGCTCCTACTTTAATTTAGCAGGAGAAATTATGCTTCCATTAGTTGGTGGGATTGTTGGACTGTTCATTATGTCTATTAATAAACAACAAACGAAATAATAGTATTACAAAAGGCAGAAGACGAGCTTTCGTTTTCTGCCTTTTTTCTATTTTAGCGTATAATAGAAACATGTAATATATAAGGAGTGGTAAATATGAAAAAAGTAGAGCAATTATCTTCTCACCTATATCTTATTGATGATTTCGATTTACAGCATAATGAACGAACAGGTACGTACGTTTTATTAGGTGACGATATTACTTTAATTGAAACTTGTGCAGCCCCTTCTCTTCCGTATATTTTAGACGGCTTACAACAATTACATATTGATTTAAACGAAGTTAAAAACATTATCGTTACACATGTTCATTTAGATCACGCCGGTGCTGCTGGTTTAATGATGGAAAAATGCCCAAATGCTACGTTATATGTGCATTCTCGTGGTGCTCGTCATATGATTGATCCAACAAAACTTATTTTAGGTGCAAAAGCTGTGTACAAAGAAGATTTCGATAAACTCTTTGATCCAATTCTTCCAATTGAAGAAGAACGTGTTCATATTGTACAACATGGTGATACGTTAAAAATTGCAGAAGACCGCATCCTTACATTTTATGATACACCAGGGCATGCGAAGCACCATATTAGCATTCACGATTCATTAACAAACGGGATTTTTACTGGCGATACAATTGGAATTTATTATAGAGAACTCGCAGACGTTGATGTAGAGTTATATCTACCATCAACGTCCCCTTCACAATTCCAACCAGATGCGATGATTGCTTCTAAAAATCACATTCAAAGCATGAATGTAGATACTATTTATTTCGGTCATTACGGCGCATCCTCTCATGTTACAGAAATATACAATCAACTGGAACATTGGCTACCTATTTTCGTTCATACTGGTAAGGAAGTCTTTGAACAGTATAATGATTTCGATGAAGCGACTAAAGCTTTACAAACTTTATTAATGGATAAAATCTCTTCTCATCTTACAAAGTTAAACGTTCCAGCAGATCATTCCGTTTATAACATTTTACATCTAGATATAGAAATTAGTGCGATGGGCATTATTGATTATTTCACGAAGCAAGAAAAAGCAAACTCCACTATTAACTAACAGTAAAAGAAGAGATATACAACAGTAGTTATTGTATATCTCTTCTTTTTTTGAATATATTTTGAGTAAAGGATGGTGGAATATAATGCAAAGAGTAATGCTATACCTCTGCTTCACATTATTTATCGTCTTATTATTATTTGTTGGAGTGAAGATTCAATTTTATTTAGATACAGACGCGCAAGTGAACTTTAACGTTTATCCAAGATTATTCTACTTTACACTCTTTCCTCTTTTGGTCGGCATTTTATTACGATTCCTTCAATCCATTAATCACGAAACAAGTAAACAAAACTGGCGTTTTCAACCGGATAAGTTTATCGCTATTACAGTGCCTACAATATTAATTTCCTTTTCTCCAGCACTACTTTTCTCACCACTTGGCGAATACCTACCTTATTTAGCTAATGTTATTCTTATAAATACAACTTTTGTTACGATAATTAGTTTAATAGCTGGTTATTCACTATTAGATTGTTTTATACAAAAGGACAATGCAACGATGAAAAAATATAATTGAATGCTCTATTTAATCGTGCAAGTCAAGGATTGTACCTCCTTGGCTTGTTTTTAGAATAATTATATTCCTGTATAATACAGTTATCGAATAAAATTCGGAGGAATGATACAATGTTTTTTCAATTTTTTCTACTAGCAATCATTATGTCTTTTATTAGTGGTCGACTAATTGGTACAAAACTAAATCTTTTCAAACAAGCAAGTGCAGCAACTTTAGGTGTTTCACTTACGTCAGCTCTGTATTGGTTTTTATATTTACGCTATCAAGATGAATCGGTTGTCGGTGTTGATAGATATTTTTGGCTAGGAAGCTCATTAATTGTATCCATGCTTTGTTACCTAGTTTTTGAATTATTTGATCCTATTAGACGAGGCGAAATGGATGACGTAGTAACGGAAAGCCGAAATCCTATTTCAAAATTCTTCGCAAAGGTTGGTAGACAAAAAAGATATATGCGTGTCTCTTCTATTGCAATAAAACACGGAATGGGTAAATATTTAGCTTTAAAGCGCTCGCCAGAAGCAGATCGTAAGCTCGCCACTTCACTTCGAAATACACTAGAAGAATGCGGCGGTGTATTTATTAAATTCGGACAAGTTTTATCAACTCGCTCTGATTTATTACCACCTGCTTTTATTCACGAGTTATCAAACCTTCAGGAAAATGTAACGCGTTTATCACAAAAACAAGTTGAAGAAATATTAAAAAAGGAACTACATATACCAAAAGATGAAATTTTCAGCTCCTTTGAAATGGAACCGTTAGCTGCCGCCTCTATTGGCCAAGTACATAAAGCGAAGTTGAAAGAAAACGACCAGGATGTCGTCGTTAAACTACTACGTCCTAATATTTCTGAGACAATTAAACGTGACTTAGATATTTTAATTCATTTTTCTTTATGGATTTCCAACAAATCAACTTGGGCTAAAAATATCGGATTTCTTGATTTAGCACATGGCTTCTCCATCGCAATGAAAGAAGAAATTGATTTCAAAATTGAGGCTCGTAACTTCGAACAAGTGTCTGATTCACTAAAAAATAGCGAAACGAAAGTAAAAATACCGAAAGTATATAAAGAATACAGTAATTCAAAAATACTTGTGCTTGAATTTTTAGATGGAGTAAGTGTTAAAAGTGGGTCAGCATTATTAAATGAATTACAAATTGATACGAAAAAAGTACAACGACAACT
This sequence comes from Bacillus sp. AY2-1, assembly GCF_008368965.1. Taxonomy (NCBI): domain Bacteria; kingdom Bacillati; phylum Bacillota; class Bacilli; order Caryophanales; family Bacillaceae; genus Bacillus; species Bacillus sp. AY2-1. The sequence continues at coordinate 42,991 of NZ_QPEL01000059.1, forward strand.
CTTTGATTGTATTTTAGAGCAAATTTTCTTTAAAGGTATTTTCCATGCAGACCCTCATCCAGGTAATGTGTATATTCTTCGTGATGGCACACCTGCATTACTTGATTTCGGTTCCGTCGGGCGATTAGGAACACTACAACAAGATGCATTCAAGCGACTACTTATCGGCTTTGAGCGCAAAAATTCTTATGTCTTGCTTGATGGACTGCTTCAATTAGTTGAAAAGAAGCCAAATGTTGATAAAGAGGCATTAGAACAATCTATCAGTCAATTATTAATCCAAAGTACGTATGGTTCTACAAATGGTTCTGAAGAATTCATTCAGGGGCTATTTCAAATAATCGCTGAGTTTGAATTAGCATTTTATCCAATGGTTGCAGGGGCTTTCCGTTCTCTAATTACGCTAGAAGGAACGATGCTGCAACTAAATCCCGAATTCAATTTAATGGACGAAGCGAAACGCTTTGCGAAAGATCATGCAGCTAGTTTCATGTCAGTTAACAATTATTCTAGTTTAAAAGAAGCTGCAACAAACGAATTACTCGCTATGTTACCTGCCATGCGACGCATTCCTAGAAAACTAGATGATTTAAGTTCAAAACTAGAAAACGGAGAACTATCCGTTAAGGTTGGCTTTTTCTCTGACGAAACAAATGCATCGTTTATTACTACATTTATCTCACAATTCCTCATTGCATTTATTGGAACTGCATTTGGTGGGATTTCGGTAGGCGTATTGCATTTAGCAAACAGTGCGACAGAGCCAAATGATCAATTTTTAAGTGTCGTTGGTTACGGTGGTTTATTTATAAGTGCGATATTACTTGTAAGAGTCGCTATTCATGCGGTAAGGAAATTTAAGTAATAATAAAATGAGTATACAATCACGTAGATTGTATACTCATTTTTTATTGTTTACATATTCAATATGTAATAGTTAAACGAAAGAAAGCTTTGAGCTTTTTTACTTATCTCACCTTTTCATCTACATACTCCATAAACTGCTCCGCTTTAATAAATCTTTCTTTGTACGCCTCAGGTACTTCTTCTACTGTTATCCCGCCACTCGATTTCGTTTTTACTAACACAGTTTGATATGACATTAATGCCTCCATATATTGTTCATACTCTTCAGGAGTTAGTACTTCTTTACTAGATTTATGGCCATTTAATTTATCAAAATACGGATGAAGCTCCATTACTACCTTTTTCAATTCCTCTTTTTTAGCTGGTGATAATTGATCGTAATCTATATTACCGTTCGAATCTCCGTACGCAAGCTTTGCACTAGTTAATTTTTTCATTTCTTTTGTAAACTCTTCATATTCCTTCGTACCCATTTCATCTTTCGCTTCTGATAATTTTGCATTAAAACGCATATACGTTTCTAATGTCATTGCTCCGGCATGTTTTTTTAAATTCTCAAAAGATCCGTATATACCATCCGCCATAATAGATTGATACGCAAAACCAGTCGTCGGGATTAAAAGAGCTGCTGCAAGCACTCCTGCAATAAGATGTTTCTTTCTCTTACGCCCTCCTTGATTCATTTTAATTTGAACGATTACTTTTTCTTTTAACTCCGGCGGGGCAACAATCCCCTTCGCTTCTTCTCGTATAGATTCTCTAACTCTACAATCTAAACTCATTTCACATTCCCTACCTCTCCTAAAAAGATTTCTTCTACTTGCTCTTTTTGACGTAGTTTCTTTAATGCCGAATGAATTCTAGATTTCACAGTACCAATTGGAATATGTAATATTTGTGCTACTTCTTCTTGTGAATAATCGTGTAAGTATCTTAAGATAATAACTTGTTTCAATTTATACGGTAATTTATGAATGAGTTCAATTAGTTTTTTGTTTGATATTTTACTTACAACATCGTTAGAAAAATCAATTTGTACTGGTTTTCTTTGCTCTTCTGCTTTTTTTATAATGCGTAGTCGCATCCACCTCTTTCTTCTATAAGAGTGAATTTGTTTAATCGCAAGTCCAATTAGCCAAGGACGAAATGGCTTCTCACTATCATACTTACGAAGCGATTCATATAGTTGTATGTATATTTCTTGAACGACATCATCTACATCTGTTTTATCTTCAATTAAAAAATGTGCTGTTTTATATACTTCTTGAATCGTTTTATCATACAATTCGCTATACGCTTCTTTATTTCCTGATAAAGTCAATTGGATTAAATTTGTATACACTGTTTCATCCTTCACATACCATCCCTCCTTTGTCCTACACTATATATTGGCAAGTAATTACTATTTCGTTCGATTTTTTAAATTTTTTTATATAGATTAATATAATGATTCAATATGTACATAAGCTTCACTTATAAAGTCGCATAACTATTATATAATTTCCCAATTTCTAATGAACATTTAAAATGTTTTATATAGTCAAATTTAGGAGGACATATAATGAAAGCTATCGTTGTAACGTCGTTCGGTGGTCCTGAAGTGATGAAATATACAGATGTGGATATACCCGCTATTTCAGAAGATCAAGTTTTAATTCGTGTTGTTGCTACTAGTGTGAATTTCGCCGATATTAAATCCCGTTATGGTAAAAAAGGAAATAAAGCACTACCTTTTATACCAGGGATAGATGCCGCTGGTATTGTAGAACGTGTCGGTTCTCAAGTGAAAAATATTCATCCTGGACAACGTGTCATTGCTTTTCCTCAAAATGGATCTTACGCAGAATACGTTGTCGCAAACGAAAACCTTACTTTCGTTTTACCTGATGAAGTCGATTTTCAAACTGCAGCTGCTTGTCCGATTGTATCTTTTACAAGCTATAATTTACTCGCAAATGTTGCAAGGCTTCAACAAGGCGAGTCTGTACTCATTCATGCTGCGGCTGGCGGAATTGGTACAACAGCTATTCAACTTGCAAAACGATTAGGGGCTGGAACCGTTATTGGTACTGTCGGAAGTGAAGTAAAAAGAAAAATAGCTTTAAATGCTGGAGCTGATTATGTTATTTGTCACCAAGATGAGGATTTTGTAAAGAAAGTCAACGAACTGACAAACGGTGAAGGGGTTGATGTAATTTTAGACTCTATTTCTGGAACGGTTTCAGAAAAAAGTTTAAATTGTCTCGCTTATTATGGTCGCCTCATTCATTTCGGTAATGCTAGCGGTGAAATTGGTAATTTCCAAACGAAAGATTTACACGCAAGTTGTCGCTCTATACTCGGTTTTAGCTTTGGCACTACACGAAAAAAACGTCCTGAACTACTCCAAGAAACTGCAAATGAAGTTTTCCGTTATTTACGTGATGGCAGTCTAAAAGTAAAAGCAACGAAATCTTTTCCGCTTCAAGATGCAGGGAAAGCACATGAATGGGTCGAAAGTAGAAAAAGTACAGGGAAAGTAATACTAACTGTTCAGTCCTCTTCCTGAAATGAATACTTGAAACCGAGGTGTCATTCATGGGATCACGAATTATGCATGCTATTATCGCTATCAAGATTGCCGAAAAACTATATATCCAAGATAAAACTTCTTTCATACTTGGAGGTGTAGCCCCTGATGCGGTTCATTCAGCAGAAGAAAAAGGAACTTCACACTTTTACGCTGGTACAACGAAAAACTATACGAGAAGGATAGATTTCAATTCTTTTTTTCAAAAATATAAAGCTCATATGGATTCCCCTTTTCTCTTAGGCTATTACACCCATCTCATTGCCGATGACAATTGGCTAAGCGGCTTTTTTCTACCTTGGCTAAAAAATAGAATCGAAAATGACGAAACGATCGCACCCCTGTACTATAACGATTTTAAATTATTAAATGCAAAGTTGCTTCATCATTACGATACAGAACAGCAACTCTTCTCTCTTCTCAACCAAGAGGCTCACATCATGGATATTGAAGAAGTTTCTAAAGAAAACGTTTTTTCTTTTCGAAAGTATCTTTTTGAAGATATGTTGTATCCGGAGCAAAATTTGCATGAAGACTTACAAGTGTTTACGTTTGACCAAATCGTTGGTTATATTGAGACAGCCATTGAAAAAGGCGTATTTTATATTAATCAATTCTCTAATGAAAAATCCACTTCAAACATGTAATCCCCCTCAATATATTTGAGGGGGATTTTCACATAGTAATATTACTATTTGTTCTTTTCCATAACCGCAAAATAATTCCCTTCGCTATCAGCAAAGTTAAATACTTTACCAGAAGGCATAGTTACCATTTCTCCAACAGTAACATTTTTATTTTTTAAATCTGCATATAATTGATCCAGATTTTCTGAGAAGAACATTAAGGACGGTGTACCAAGATTTAATTCTGGGCTCATTTTCGAAATAACTTCTTTATTATGTAGTATAATGCTCGTTTCAGCACCATTAGTCGGAGCGATTTCAATCCATCTCATTCCTTGCTTGTTATCTTCCTCTGCTACTACATGAAACCCTACCTTTTCCGTCCAAAAATTTACTGCCTCATCTTGATTATTTACATACAGCATAATTTGTCCAACTTTATGGATCATTTCATTTCCCCCTAATGGTTTTTTATATTCTATGTAGGTTTCCACAGGTGCTATCGTTATTCCTTTTGAGTTGGTATGTACTTCTTTGCAAAATTTATCGACTGACTCATCCCATCCAGTTCGTCAAAATAATCATTTCTTTCAATCATGTTATATCCGTCGAATCCAATTTCATCTAATACTTTGAAAAATATATCGAAATCCACTTCACCATTTCCTACTGCTACTTCTATATACTTACTTGAACGATCGCTTTTCACTTCTTTACAATCTTTAATATGAGTTTGTACTATATAATCTTTTAATAGTAATAAACTTTCTTCCGGATTTTCATTTACATCACTTATTAAATTTGCTGGGTCAAAGTTAACAGCTAGTCCTTTCGAGTTTACAGTTTCTAAAAATTGTTTTAATACTATTGTTTTTTCAGATCCCGTCTCAATAGCAAAGACTCCCCCAAGTTTGAATGCTAATTCCCCTATCTCATAACAAACCCGTATCATTTTATCATAGTACTCACTTTTTTCATCATCTGGAACTTTCCCAATATGAGCTGTTATTATCTTTGCTCCCAGCTCCAAACCTCTGTCAGTAATATATTTAATCTGATCTATTGCACTGTCAACTTCTGTTCCTGTAATTCCATTTTCTCCAAAACTAATTGCTAATGATGGAATCTTTATTCCATTAAAAGATAAGCTTTTCTTTAAAGCAGTCCATTCTACCACTGGAATATTAGCTAAGTTGAAGTTTTTATTCATAGCATATAATTGAATATATTCTAAATCCCATTCCCTTGCTTTTTGTATTCCTTCGTTTACTTCAATATGTTTCGTATTCAAAAACATTCCTAATTTCCTATCCATATATGTACCTTCTTTTTATTATTTCGCATCAATTTAATATTCGACTTTTTTTATATTACTTCCTTTTACATATGTTGATTTAAAAAATGATGATAGATACATTTTAATAACCATTAATAAACCTCCTTGTATTATTCAATTGCAAATAAAAAAAGACGTAACTACAAATAGTTACGCCTTCCCCATTATTTATCTAGGCTTTTTCTTCCCAGTAAATGCTGGTTTCTTTTTCTTTGGTGCTTTCGGTTTCGTTTCTACGAATGATCCGTTGAACATTTCTTGCTTCGTAAATACGATGCCTAGTTTTTTCGCAAATTGCAGTAATTTACGTTCTTCTTGTTCTGTTACAAGAGAAACTACTGTTCCTTCTTTACCCATACGTCCAGTACGTCCTGAGCGGTGAATGTATTGGTCTACTGTGTCTGGTAACTCTAAGTGAATTACATGTGTTAAATCATCAATATCGATACCGCGTGCTGCAATATCAGTAGCAAGGAGAATCTCTAGTTTCCCACCACGGAATGCACGCATCGTCGCTTCACGCTCTTGCTTACTTGCTTCTGCATGAAGAGCTGCTGCTTTCATTTTACGGAATTGCAATTTCTGAGTAATTTCATCTAAACGGAATGGGTCATTTAAGAAAGCAACTGCTTTTACATCGCCCATATGCATAATTCTTCTTACGTAATCATTTTTTTCGCGTCGCTCACAAATGATATACGTATGTTCAACTAAGCTTTTTGACTCTGCACGTGTTATACGCACTAATTGTGGTTCAACTGCTAAATCGCGTGCAGCATCTTCTGCCGCTTTTGTAATTGTCGCCGAGAAGAATACTAATTGACGATCTCGCATTGTAGATTTAATTACATCTTGTACTGCGCCCATCATCTTTTGTTTTACAATTTGATCAAACTCATCAAATACAATCGTTTTTACTTCATGCATCTTTAACTTTTTCATTCGAATTAATTCTAAAATACGTCCTGGTGAACCGACAATTACTCTCGGGTGTTTCTTTAATTTTTCAACTTGGCGCTTAATATCTGCACCACCAATTAAAGATGCCCCTGAAATTTCAGTTCCTGCTGTAAACTTTTGAACCTCTTCATGAATTTGCATGACAAGTTCACGTGTTGGTGCTAAAACAACAACTTGTGGCTGTTTTACTTCAGGATTAATTTTATGTAAAAGGGGTAATAAGTACGCTAATGTTTTTCCTGTTCCAGTTGGAGATTCAGCTATAACGTCTTGTCCTTCTAAAATAGTTGGAATCGCTTGTTTTTGAATTTCAGTTAATTCTTTAAAACCAGCCTTCTCCCAAGCTTCTTGTAAAAATGGTTGCATATCTTTTATCATTTGTTTTTCTCCTTTATCTCTATTTTTGAAGAAAATGCTGTATTGTTCGCACCGTTTCTATCATGTGTGAAATAACAGCTATTAAATCATCAACATGGTCTTCTGTAATCGCTTTTTGAAATAGAACCTCTACCTTATTATGATATGAAATCGCTTGCTTATTATATTCGTATGAAACTTTCTGCATAATCATTCTTTCTTTTCCCCATATAGAACGCATTAAAGTTTCAATTTCTTCGCATCCTACTTCTGGTTGTTCTAACGGGAATGAAAATGCTAGCTTCATTTCACAACCTGGTGTAAACTGAGGCACTTCTAGTATTTCACCAGACAAGTTCTTTGCATCCACAGATAATGAAAATGTTGCTTCTACTAATGGTTCAAACGGTTCTGTTAATTGAAATGAGATATGATATATACGACTTAATGAAGCAAGGTCCATCATATCTTTTCGATCTGTTACAAGAATATCTCCATGTAGATCAAAATCATACACAGCACCTTCTACGATTACTTTTAAATTGTCAAAAGCAGTTGGATCAAACATAATTCCCTCCAAAAAACAGGCGCCTTTCGATGGAAAGGCGCCACTTGATGTATATATAGTTTACAGATAAACGAGATGAATTACAACCTTTTAGAATAAACCTACTGCTTTTCCATCTTCATTTACATCCATTTGAAGTGCTGCTGGTTGTTTTGGAAGACCTGGCATTGTTAACATTGTACCTGTTAACGCAACGATAAAGCCTGCACCGATAGATGGTTTTAACTCACGAATTGTAACGATAAAGTCAGATGGACGACCTAATTTTGTTGCATCGTCAGAAAGAGAGTATTGAGTTTTCGCCATACAAACTGGTAGGTTACTCCAACCTTCTCCTTCATATTGAGCTAATTGCTTACGTGCTTTCGGAGCAAATTCAATATCTTTTGCGCCATATACTTTTTGAGCAATTGTACGAATTTTTTCTTCTAAGGGTAATTCTAATTCATAAAGTGGTGCGTAGTTGTTTTCACCTTTTTCGATTTCTTTTAGTACTTTTTCAGCAAGATCAACTCCGCCTTGGCCACCTTTCTCCCAAACTTCTGTTAAGGATACTGCATAGCCACGCTCATTACACCACTCTTGTAAGTATGTAACTTCTGCATCTGTATCTGTAATGAATTTATTAATTGCAATTACGAAAGGCACACCGAAGCTTTGAATTGTTTCAACATGCTTCTGTAAGTTTTCCATACCTTTTGCTAATGCATCTACATTTTCTTCTTTTAATTGATCTTTTGCAACGCCGCCATGCATTTTAAGCGCACGAATAGTCGCAACAATAACAACTGCTTCTGGTTTAATACCAGCTGCACGGGCTTTAATATCTAAAAACTTTTCAGCGCCTAAATCAGCACCGAATCCAGCTTCTGTAATAACATAATCACCTAATTTTGCTGCCATTGTCGTAGCGATAACACTGTTACAACCGTGAGCAATATTCGCAAATGGTCCACCATGAATAATAGCTGGTGTATTTTCTAACGTTTGTACTAAGTTTGGCTTTAATGCGTCTTTTAATAATAGCGTTAACGCACCTTCTACACCTAAATCTTTAACCGTCACAGGTTGATTTGCAAAGTTATAAGCAACTACGATGCGAGATAGACGTGCTTTTAAGTCTTGAATATCTGTTGCAAGGCAGAACACGGCCATAATTTCAGATGCTACTGTAATGTCAAAACCGTCTTCACGTGGTACACCTTGTACAGGTCCACCAAGACCAATTACTACATTACGAAGGGCACGATCATTTAAGTCAACACAGCGTTTCCAAACGATTTTACGCGTATCAATTCCAAGTGTGTTTCCTTGTTGGATATGATTATCAATAAACGCTGCTAATGCGTTATTGGCAGTTGTGATCGCATGGATATCTCCAGTAAAGTGAAGGTTAATGTCTTCCATTGGTACGACTTGTGAAAAACCGCCACCTGCTGCTCCACCTTTTAATCCCATCGTTGGTCCAAGAGATGGTTCACGAAGTGCAATTACTGTTTTCTTACCAATTTTATTAAAAGCTTGACCTAAACCAACTGTTACTGTTGATTTACCTTCTCCAGCTGGAGTTGGGTTAATCGCTGTTACTAAAACAACTTTACCGTCTTTCTCATCTTGTAAGCGCTTAAAAATATCAAGAGATAACTTACCTTTATAATGCCCGTATGGCTCTAATTCATCTTCTAAAATATTTAAATCAGCTGCAATTTCTTGAATCTTCTTCATACTCGCTTCTTGTGCGATTTCAATATCGGATTTCACTGTTGTAGTAGTTGTCATATACCCTAGTCCCCCTTTAATTGGTTCTGATGATATTGTATCAGTTTTTTGTATTTTCTGCACTTATTTACCTCCTAAAAATTCTTTCATTTCTTTATACGTTTTTTAACATAAATACCCATAAGAATGTTAACGATTGTTGTAACTCTGTAGGTAGTTGACCTAGCATCTTCTCATTTACTCCGCGCTTATATACGCCGATGCCATCTACAACTTCAAAACCTTGTTCTTTCGCTAACTGTTCAAATTCCCAAGGCATCATCGTATTACAAACAACGTCTTTTCCATACAAGCGAGGATAACTGTTCTCTCGTGGCTTTGCTGTCGGTCCTAAAATTGCAATACATGCATATCCATCTTTCTTTAACACACGCTTTATTTCATTTAACGCTCGTAATGGCTCTTCCGTCCATTCTAAAGAATTAATTGCCATAATTGATTCAAATTGCTCATTTTCAAATGGTAATGCAGAAAGATCTCCTTTTATAAAAGATAAATTTGGTCCTTCTCCGCGCTCCTTACCTTTTTGAATCATCACTTCCGATAAATCTACTCCCACTGCTTTATAGCCTGCGCGACTTAATTTATATGTACCGTACCCATCACCACAACCAACATCGAGCACTTGTGCTTCTTTCTTCACGTATTGTTCAAAAAACGGAATAATTGTGCTCCTACTCCCGCTATCCCACATTTCCTGACTATTTTGATTCCAAAACTCCGCACTACTATCCCATTTCTTCTCTGCTGATTCATGCCAATTAAATGTTGTCATACATTCCCCTACCTTCACGTATTATCATTCATTTCATTCTACATCATTTTCCAAAATTCCTGTTTTATCCCGCTTGCAGTAAGACACCTACCCCAAAATGCAATGGATGCGGACCAGTTAATGGGAGAGAATTGCTCATAAAAATCCAATTGTCGCTGGCTGATAATCAGTCCTAGTGGAAAAAATTCCACACTTTATCTTCAATAGGAGATGGATATGTTAACGATGGAATGCGTATTCTCCAATTTTTGCTTTACTTGGGTTTAACTCATACTCATGCTCTTCTCATTTTGAAAGATACTATAGATACACCCAATTGAAAGAGAGGGATGTACATGCGAAGAAAGAGAAATCATCATTTTAAAAGTGGTGAAAAAAACGAAGAGTATGCTGCTGAAATATCACCAGCTGGCATTCCAATTAGACATAAGCGTAAAGAAATTGCAAATGAGATAGAAGGTACAAATACCGGCACAATGGTAGGCTATGTCGCCTTATTTCTTTCGTTATTCTCCATTGCTTTTTATCCCGTTACGCTCGGCTCCCTAGCAATTTTAGTTGGCCTATTAGCTGTCAATTTCGGAGCAAGAACACTTGGATATACAGCAATTGGTTTTGGTAGTTTTTCTGTTTTATTTACTTTACTTTATCCGCTTGCTTTGTCAGCGTTTTAAAAAAACACACCAAGTTATACTTGGTGTGTTCATTCATGATACAACATAATATGACCGCATCCACAACAATGTTTCGCTGTAATTTCTTGGAAAACAGGATAATTCTCTTCATCTCGATGCTCAATAAATACTTTTTCAAATCGATACATGTTTGGTGCATATGCCCAATCTTGTTTCGTACGTGCATATAACGTTGAGGAAAAAAACTCCTCACCACCGCAAACGATACATGCGTTCTTCATCGCTATCCCTCCTATGCTTGTCTTACTTCATCTATATGAACATAAGCATAAAAAAAAGACCTTCTATTACTAGAAAGTCTTCTCTGAAACAAAAAGAAATGTACCAAACATTCCTACTCCGCTATATTCTTTTGAAACACCAGCTTCTGTTTTAAATGTTTGCTTTACAGTCATAAAGAATACACCATTTCGTGCATCTGTACTTTCAAATTGTAGTTTTTCTTTTTTACCATCTACATTTTGCGTGCATTCAAAACTACTCTCATTACAATTCAACGCATACTTATCCTCTACATACACTTTAAAATCTGATTCTTTCGGACAAGTTATAAGTAATATTGCCACGAGAATAATACTTATAATACCCACAATTGTATAATATTTCTTCATTTGTACTCCTTTCAAATGACAAGAAAACTTGACTTCATACGCCAAGTTTTCTTAGTCAACAACCCATTGCCACTCTTGTTCTTTCTTATCAAAAATGAGCCAACCTGTTTCTGTTGCTTCCTCTTTCAATTCATCGATATTATCTAACACCTCATCCGTACTTTCATACGAACCAACTACATATACCGGAATTTCAAGACCTCTTCTTGACTCAATTTTCCCTGCTAGATCTATGTAAAGACCATCTTCCATTAGTGGAATAAGTCCCATAATCAATTCTTTTGAAATCGCTGGGAAAATTTTTGATTTTTGGAAGAAAGAAAAACGTTTCTTACCGAAAGCACCGAGTTTATACGGAATGACTTTACTTAACATTCCTACAAAATCAGCAATTCTACGATAATACACTTTGTTGTACCATCCGTCATCATGTGAAAAATAAACAAATCGATTTTTCAACAGCGGAAAGAATGTTCTTGCAAGTGGTTCTTTTTTGTGAGCCAAATATAATAATTCTGCAATTTCTTTCGGCTCTAATTCATCTAAATCGCTTGCATCATCAAAATCTACCCAACAAAATTCATCAAATTCATCAATCTCTGCTTGAATTAACTTATGTATATTTTCTTCCTCAACATATTCAAATAAAGTATGATAATGAAAATCCGTCCATTCAAAGTTGTGCTTCAAAAGCAACACTTGATGAAGCGGTGAAGGGATGTTACTCGCAAACTCTTTAAACGTAATTCCTGATGTAATAAAACAATGACCTCGACGATTACCATTAATATATATCATATTCTTTACTTGGTCAGATCCTCCAGACAAAGCACCTAGCCACCTTCGTTTTATATGTTTCAATTCTATAGCATATTTTAACATGAAAAATTTTAGAAACATAGAAAAAACTTCAAAAACTATTTACAATTTCATGTGTTTTATTACATAGTGATTACAAGAAAAAACGCCTGCTCATAAGCAGGCGTTTTTAAAGGATTTCATCAGGGTTTTGAGGATGATGATTTCCCTCTTTCTTTTCTTCTTTTTGGAACATCGATTGAATTTTATCAATTGTTTGTGGAGCTAATTCAATCATTTTTTCTGCTAAATGTGTCGCATTTTGTAGATGAAGAATATTTACTCCATCTTTATTCACCACAAGAAATGCTACTGGTGTAATAGAAACACCACCCGCGCTACCGCCACCAAATGCAGCGTTACCGTTCGCTCTTTGTCCATCATTCGTTTGGAAATCAGAACCTCCTGCTCCAAAACCGAACGCTACTTTAGAAACCGTTAACACCACACCACCGTCAGCCGTTTGAACAGGCTCTCCAACAATCGTATTTACATCAACCATTTCTTTTAAATTTTCCATTGCTGCTTTCATTAACCCTTGAATTGGATGATCCACCGTTCATAACCTCCTTTGTCATATCTTTCCTAGTTTTTCCGAAAGTTTGTGAACTAAACATAAAATTTAATATTGATTTCAAAAAACTTAAGTTGTAATATTTAGAAAAATAAAAAAGAGGTCGATTCGTTATGATGCGAAAATTAACAAAGAAAGATCATGAACAAGTATTCGCTTACCTAAAAGAAGAAGCAGCCCTTAACTTGTTTATTATTGGAGATATTGAAGCTTTCGGTTATGACACAGATTTTCAAGAACTATGGGGAGTATTTAAAGAGAATGGAACATTAAAATCAATTTTACTCCGATTCCACGATTCATTTATACCATATAGTAAAGAAGACTTTGTTACCACTGATTTTGAGGCACTTCTTTCCGCATATAAGCCACTTAAACTCTCTGGTAAGTCAACTATTGTAGAAAAGTTTGAAACTGCTCCAAGTCTACAATTAGGCGTCAAAAATGAAATGTATTTTTGTGAATGTCTAAATGACAACAACTTACCTGACACGCCTATTCATGAAACGATTAAACTTGCGTCACTCGATGATATAGAACGAATTATGAAATTACGAAGTGACATTGCTGAATTTCCGACTACTAATGAATCAGAGAAAATATTAAGGCAGGCTATCGAAACGAATACAGGACGCACATACTATATTGAAAAAGACGGCGTGATCATCGCATCCACCTCTACTTCCGCTGAAAATTCATTATCCGCTATGGTAGTTGGTGTATGTACACACCCGAATTATCGTGGAAATGGCTACGCTTCACTCATATTACAAAAAATGATTCAAGACTTTACGAAAGAAGGCCGAACACTTTGTTTATTTTATAACAATCCAGCTGCTGGACGAATTTATAAACGACTAGGATTTAAAGACATTGGAATGTGGACGATGTATCGATAATAAGAAGTACTCTATAAGAGGAAATAGTTGTAACTTAGCAATAAAAGCCGATTACACAAAAACTTCACACCGTTATTATGAAGAAACTACTTGAGGAGCGAGGACTCTAACTAAAAAATGGTATGCATTCAAACTAAATTTAGACAGATAAAGTGAAACTTTAATCAGTGGGGGGTTTTCTCCATCCCCCACTGATTATTAGTTGAACCAATCGGACTTTTATGGGCAGTTGATCCCCCACCTAACTTCTTTGCTTTCGCTGCATTTTGAGGTGGGGGTCTTACTGCCCATTAAAGCGGGATAAACGCCCCAGTTGCATCTACTCCAGCAACTGGGGCTACATATTTATACTCAATTTCTTTCCACTACAAATAGAAATATTTATGAAACATTTATCACACTTATGTCGCTATTATCTTTCCGTACAAATGCCCTTCTAAGTATTACTGCGTCTCATTATACTTTGCTTTAAAATCAATATATTCCTGTTTCGCATCTTGGTTATTACCTTGGTGACTATCAAAAGATGTGTGTATTTGTGATATATATTCTACTAACTTACCTTCATCATTTCGCTTTTTATAATTTATTACAATACTTACCTCCAATATCTGCTCTGAACCATTTTTTGAATCAATATGCAATGCGATTGATCCACCATCATATTCATCATATTGTATTTTCAACTTATCATTAATGATACTCTGAAACTCTAATTCAGTTAGTTTGTATCCAACAGTACTAGGCTGATCAAACTTTTTTATATCATCTCCGGGCTTCATCTTTAGTTTCCCTATTCCTTTTAAACGATCAACAATTAAGTTTACGTATGAAACATCCAAATTTGAATCCGGACTTTTCACCTGTCCATTTTTATACATAATATTGGTACGATAAACACCTTCTTTTTTATTATCTTTGCTGTCTACTGCTGAAGTAACCGCTTGTGTTGTACTTCCATATAAACTTTTATCTTTCGTATTATATATCCCTTCCGAAGTTTGATAGATTGTTTTTCTATGCTCTCCATCTTCCTTTTGTTCATATGTACTATATATACCTCTTTGTTTCACATACGCATATCCATCATCACTCGCAGACATAACCTTTTTCATGTCACCTTCATCCAAAGCTTTGACAAACGGCTCATAATCTATCTTTTTTTCAAAAAAACTACATGCTTGTAATAGGCTGATTGCTATTATGATAGTAATCATTTTAGAAACCCTTTTTTTGTTCATTTCATCATCACACTACCCACTCTATATTTTCAATTAGATAACCTACTAATCACTTTTATCACCTTACATAAGTAAATTTTCTTTTCGTAGTTCAAATACTCTCCTATAAATTATTACTTTTTCATCATCAAAACTTACAATACACACTTTCTTTATGCCTTACGTTTCGATTTACTTTTTTTATTTTTCTTTTGATATCTTGGAGTCTCTCTTTTATGTTGCTCCCACGTTTTATTAAATGATGGAAATTTAAATCTGCAATATGCTAATAGTTGAAATTCAGCTGCTCCTATGGCTATCGTATACATTAAAACAGTTCCTATTACATATCCAATAAAAGTATCAAACGCATAATCATTATGAAAATAAATCAAAATAAGAATGATTAATGCGTATATTGAAGCAACTTTCATCATAGTTCCTTTTGTTTTACTAAAAAAGGATACGGATCTTTCATCCATACTAAACGCACCTTCACTTGCCAATTTAAATGTATCTATTGTTGTTACAATATGAAAAATTACTGCTCCTAAATATAGCAAACATACATAATTCAACGTAATACGATCCATTGAATTATTAGCTATTTCAGAAACAACTAAAACTGTAAGTAATATAGTAGCCATTTGAAGTGCGTATAATAATACGACAAGTGTTTGTAGCTTTTGAAATTTAAATTGAGCTTTTGGAAATAAATATAAAATGAAAAAAATTACTTGCAGAGCATATAACAACACTTCCAGCTTAACAATTCCTATATTAAGGAGAACCATACAGTAATCCCAATCACCTGATACAATAATAGAAAAGACGGCTATTGAACTATAAAGTATTCCTCCAAACATAAATCCTGTAGCACCCTCAGGACTTAAACGATCATTACATGTCATCCTAAACTTATCTAAATCTTCTTCTTTTATATTCCACATCCTGACTTTTCACCTTCTATACAGTTTAAATAATTTTCATTCACTAAAATCCCATTACATTCCTAACTTTTTAAGTACATTCATCTTTGTGTAACTATATTCAGATAATATTATCTCTATATTAATTACCGTACATAATCAGAATACTTTTGATAGTTCAAATAGCCTTCTTTCTCCTCAAAAGCTCTAAATATTCTTCTCTCTTTCACTTAACCATATCCCTCATACTCTATTTTTGTTTCTCTGAAATTGCACTCACTTAGTAAAAACGTTACTGTCATCACAATTGTATCGAGATAATATAGCTTTAATTTTATCTTCAGAAAGGTGATAACCTCCCATCAACAATATGCTAGGAGGTTATTACAGTTATTTAAAATTTGTTTTTTATTTTAATGGATTCGATTTTTGCAAATAATAATGTTATTTAATTTGAGCAGCGAATATTAAAAACATACTGCTTAATAACTCGTAATTAAGTCTTCCCCCTCATATCTAGGGTCTTTCTCAACTTTACCATCTTTTGTTTTGATGACTTTTAGTCTACCTAACCACTCTGCTCCGTTATATGTCTCTTCACTTACCCATACATTATGCTTTTTACCATCTACCTCAACTACTAATGTGGGGTGTGTAAACATGAATTCCTTCTCTACATGCCTACCTACAATTTCTGCATGTAATGATGTACCTTCTTCAACTAATTTACTATTTTGATACCCTTCGATAATAGGTAATCCAATAAATACAAAGAGTATCAGTCCAAATACGATTACTTTCTTCTTTGTACTCCATTTATTCTTTTCTTTCAATTCCTTCTGTCTCGCTTCTCTTTCTTCGCGTTCATCCAAACTCTCATTTAAAGCATCTTCCCATGCCTTAATTTCCGCTTCGATTTCTGCTTCAGCTCTTGCTAGTTGTTCTAGTTGTTCATCGGTTGCTACCATCTCATATGAGTTGTCTCCAACCAAACGAATTTCAGCACCATTTTCTTTTACTTTTCGCAAGTCTTTTTCTGTACAATTAAACTCTCGAATGATTTCCCCTTGTGTGTTTACCAGTCTAACGTAAATGTTTTTTTTCTCCTTCTTCTTAAACATCTGAACTCCCCCTTATTTGTTTCCTATCATAGATAACCCTATTGCAATAAGATAAAGAAAACGATAATAAGGAAAGTCTTCCCTTTGCTTACTTGTGTTGTAGAACCTTCCAAGACAGCCCATATAAAAATTTGGAAAAGAAGAATACCTAGGAGAATATCAATTAACTTGTTGCTACTCTTCTTTAGTGGTTTTTCTTCTACTATCGGTTTTATCTGAACAGCTTCTTTTCTTATTTGTTTCGGTTTCTTTTTCTTACGTCTATGATTCACCCAACATACTCCTTTTAGAATAACTTTTTCCTAACTATAAAAATACCGAAATATCCCCATTTTCCATTTTATAAACCTGTCCAGGTATTACAAAATCTGTGGCTTTAATGGCGCCATCCAAAGGACCATATTCATTTATAAGACTGCGGCAATTCTTCATATTGGTCCCGTATACGTACTTAACCACATCCTTATTTAAAACAGGCGCAGGATTTAAAGCTAATACGTTTATATTATCTTCTTGATGTCTTAATGCAACTGTATTCGCTGCTCCGCCACCTAAAGAGTGCACTAGTAAAGTTATCTTCTTTCCTTTATTACCCGCCTTGACTTTTTCATAAAATTTTTCTGCTTGACTATACTGAAATTCCGCTAATGACCCCAATATAGGTGAATTAGTTAAATTATGCAGCCAAATTGCTCCATCGGTTGCTAAATAGCCTATTTGGCTCGGTTGGTTTCCAACGTATACAATGAAAATTTCATGCGTGTTTCTATCCTCTAAAGCATATGCCCCAAATCCAGTTACTGAATGAATATCATCAGAAACTATAAGATTAGCATTAAAGTTGTCTTGTAATTTCTATTTATTTATTCATTTATTTATTATTGGATCAGAATTATTATATTTTTTCTTGTGCATTATAATCATAAATATCTCTTGCCGATAATCTTAATTTTCCTACATCACTACTTAATTTATAATCTTCCTCGTTCGCCATATTCTCCCCCTTATATATATTAATGGCTTTCTTTAAATTTCTTTTCATATTGTAAATAATCTTTTTTTGATTTCCGATTATTTTCTTCTTTATTACGTAAATATGTTGTTATTTCTTGATCATGCCTAATCATATTATTTTCTTCATTTCTTTGTTTATAGCCTATCGAAATTGTTATCTCTGTTATTTCCATCGGATTTTCCTTTGTATCCTTAGCAGAATTAAATTCAATTAGTAGTGTTGCATAACTAAACTTCTCATACTTTAATTCTAAATTCCCATTAAATATCTCTTTAAATTGAATTTCTGATAAATTATAGCTTATCGTAGCTGGTTGGCTGAAGCTTTTTTTATTCACATTTGGTTTCAATTCTTTTATTCCTTGCACTCTATTAAGCATTAATTTTATATTAGACATATCTTTCCCTCGATTTGAAGCTTCTAGCTGTCCATTTTCGTATCTTATATCTGACTTGAATACAACTTCTTCTTTATATTGTGGGTTGTCACTATGTTTTTCATCCTCAACTGGAGTATTGACTTTCTTTTGTGCCTCACCAAAAAGAATATTATCTTTAATACTATAAATACCTTGCGTTGTTTGATAAACTACTCCTATTTGCTTATTATTATCCTCAATAAAAGTGCTATCCCTAACCTCTTCTTTCACATACACATACCCTTCATCACTCGCAGACATAACCGTCTTCATATCACCTTCATCCAATGCCTTTACTAATCTCTCATACTCTATCTTCGTCTCCCCAAAACCACATCCACTTAATAAATTTGCTACTATTGACAGAACTATTATCATCTTAGCTTTCTTCTTTAACTTCATACTGACACCCTTATTCAATCAAAATAAGCTTTCCTCTTTCCATTTTTGGAAGAGGAAAGCTTATTTCCTTTTAAATTTCTTTTTTTCCCTTTATTTCTAACTCTTGTGCTTGTTGTTGCTTTTTATTTTTTTCAATTACTTTTTCAACAAACTCATTTCGCCACATTTTAAACTTAGCTGCGAATTGACCTTCAATTTTATTTCGATACCCTTCAAATTTAACCTCTGCAATATCCGTGTGGTTAAATAATTTATACGTTTCTTCGGTTAAACCCACTGGATGCAACACTCCACCATAATCATAGAATGTGTTTTCATCAAGTAATAAACCTCTCGTAGTGATTACATACTCCACATCTTCCTCTTCTTTAAGACCCAATCTTACAACACTGCCTAAAGGTAATACTTTATCCATATAGTCTTTCATATTAATTCACTGTCCCTTTTAGTACGCTAATTTTCTCTTCTATTTTTTGTCTTTTTTTCTCTAATTGACGGATACGATCAATAAATGCCTCACGTGTTTTTCCTTGTAATGTGCTATCAATACTACTCTCTAACCTTCTAATATCCCCCGTTAAAGATGCAGCTGCTTTTTCCAATTGCACTACAACGTTTATAATTTGTTCTCGTCCACCACTAGCTGGAAATGTACTATGAACTCTTGACATTATTGTATGTAAATCCACCTTCATTCCCCTCTCTTTTAAATTTATAAACTTGGAGTTTTAATAATATGAAACTGCTCCTAATTCTTCGTCTTTTGCAAACATAGAAAATACCGCTTCTGAAACATCGTCGTTTAATTGCTTTAAATCTTTTGATAACTCCTTCACATCTTTAGCAATTTCACCTAATAAAGAACGGTTTATCCCCCTGCTGTTGTCATTCATAAAAAGATTTAACAATGAGTGACGATGACTTAATATATGTTCAGATACAATTGCAGCTACATTTGTATCAACTACAAAATCTCCTTTAAACAAATCTAGTAAATCTTGCACGTAAGAAGCTGCAACTTCTTTTGCAATTTCTAAAATTTCACTTGTAGCTAAATATACTACAACACTTCCAGCTAAAAAATTTATAGCAGTATTAAATACAGACTCTAATACTTCTAAAACTTTTTCCTTACATTTCGCTAAAGTTGTTTCAATCCATTCTACAGCGATATCTATCGCTCCTTTTATTTCAACTGTAGCCATTATACTAAATTGGATTGCTTCTGCTGTAATTTGAGATTTTAGCCCTTCATACTTTGTATTTAATCTTGAAAAACCTTCTTGAACTTTATCTTTTAGCTTTTCAAGCTCCTTGCTACCTTGTACAATGTCCGAGTAACCTAATATTCCGTTTATAATAGTAGAAATTGGCGTTGCACTTAATATCAAATTAAGTGTAACTCCAGCTATCTTTTCTTCATGTATAGAAACTTTTCTATGAAATACATCATGTATAGTTCCTGTGTAAATAGCCCCAGCAGATTGAGCAAATTCCAGAAACCCCGGGATAGCATCCCACCCCGTGTCATTATCACTTGTTAGTTTATCAATCCATATTAGATGTCCATTCTCATCATAATCCTTCTCTGTAAAAGCATATGAGTGTCCTGCTTGATTCGGAATTTTATACATTCTTCCTGGAAGTGTGAAGTCTGCTGCCTTTATCCCAATATGTAGAGGATCATTCTGATTAATGATATTCCGAACATTTTTCATATCAAACCCATTACCGAATTTATCTACATCTCGATTTAAAACTGGAGCTGGATTTAGTGTTAAAACATCAATATCGTCTTTTTGATGCCTTAATGCTACTGTATTTGCAATACCTCCGCCCAAAGAATGTCCTGTTATACTAATAGTTTTACCATTAGCATATTGTTTCATTTTTTCATAAAATGCCTCTCCTTGGTCATATTGTTTTACTTTTAATTCATGTTCCCAATTACTAAATGCTAATTTATTTGCATTTGTTAAATTGTGAACACCTATCTCTGCATCTACTACTACATCACTATTGTTGTCTTTTCCAGGTTCCGTCCCAACATATGAAATAATAACTTCTCCTGTTTTATTATCTTTAAATGCGTAAGCAGCAAATCCGGTGTCTTTATCTTCTGCTGAATCTATTAGTCTTGCATTAAATTTTTTTTCTAAGAGATCTTCGTTTTTCTCTTCGGCATCCTCCCCAATATTATTATACGGTTCTTTGCCATCTCTAAAATTATATATATCTTGCCCAGCGAGCTCTAACTTTCCCATATCAGAGTTTATTCTTAAATCCTCTTTTTTTTCCACACCTTTCTTCAAAAAAATCAGCTCCCTTAGAATGATTTATTATTTTGAAAAGACTTTTCATAATTCACATAATCTTGCTTGGCTTCCTGATCATTATCCTTTTTACTACTAAAATTCACAGATATTTGCTGAGTATGTGTTAATAATTTTCCCTCACTATTTTTCTTTTCATATACAATTGAAATTATTAATTGTATTATTTGCATTGGATGCTGTTTCGTATCTTTAGAATCGTTAAAATTAAATACAATTGATGCTGTTTCAAAACTATCATATTGCAAATTCAATTTATCGTTAATTATTTCTTGAAATTGTGATTCCGTTAACGTAAAACCAACTGTATTTGGTTCATTAAATTTCTTTTTATTTCCATCTACTTTCAGTTGTAAACTCCCAACACCTTGCAATCTATTAAAAATTAGTTTTACATGTGAAACATCCAAGCTCGAATCAGTACTGTAACCCTTTCTATCTTTATACATGAACCTAGTGCTATATTTTTCTTCTTCTTTATATTTATTATCCTTATGTCTATCTTTTATGTTCTTAATATCACTTGTTATTTTTTGAGTGGTCTCTCCATACAATAAATTTTCTTTCAAATTATATATACCTTCAGTAGTTTGATATAGTGTATTATGAATTCTGTCATCACCATTTTTTTCTGTCGTAAAATCAATAACCCGTTCCTTCACATACGCATACCCATCATCACTCGCAGACATAACCTTTCTCATGTCACCTTCATCCAAAGCTTTGACAAATGGCTTATAATCTATTTGCTTTTCCCCAAAACCACATCCACTTAATAAACTTGCCACTATTGACACGACTATCATCACCTTAGCTTTCTTCTTTAATTTCATACTGTCACCTCGTTAGTTACTCTAGGCATTTTTAGTTTCATTATGTTCCCTTTTTGATAGTAATACACTTCATCTTTACCTAATGGCGCTTCGTTGCTTATATATTTTATGTTGAAGATACTTTGATCATTTAATGGCATTGCGATAATTGCTGCTGTTAGCTTACTTCTCATTTTCATAGGTAGAGCTTCACGATTTCGGTCCATGTAGTCGTGGTGACCTGCTAATACAAAGTAAATACCTACTGTACGAGATAAATCAATTAAAGTCGCTGCATCCTCCATTTCTAAATAAACAAATTTACTAAACTCTTCAACATTTGTCATGATAATGAGTTGTTTTGTGAATGCAGGAATTTCTCTACCTTCTTGTCTTGCTTGTGCTAATTCAAAAGCTCGTTCACGAATTACTTCCATCCAATACTTCGCATGCATATTGATTTCATTTTCGTCTACAATGTAGTGCGTCACATCGTCTTTATATTGAACGAAACTATACTCTGCTGTATCCACCAACGTCACACTTTCAAAATAATCTTTATTCAATTGAGATAGGATGCTAGATACAATTTGTTTTCTCATACTATCATCTACACTATAAATCATTAAATGATCATTCACTGCAATATCATGAGCTACAACTTCTACGTTTGCAAAATCAAGCCCCATTGGAATTCTTGCTGCTTGTAGAGCTTTTGTAACGTCTTTATTTTTACGATAAGTAGCAATATCAATAATTTCTGGCATCATTGGAATTGCCTTCGGACGTTCTCCATCCCATTCTCGGTCCATATCATTTGCTTCTTGTTGTAATAATTGAATTTGCTGTAATTCATCTTCTGCTTTCGTAGGTAATGCAACCTGGAATAATGTGGGAGATTCTAGTTTTATTAACGCTCTTCCTGCTGTTTCTTCCACTTTTATATCAGATCTCCCTACAATACTAGCTACTTCACTTTGATCAATCATATATAGGCAAGTTTGGATTTTAATATTATTGTACAATTGAATTCTAAGTGCATTTTGTCGCCCTGCACTAATTAAGGTATGAATTCCTAAACTTGCACCATCTCGGACAATTTGCATAATTAGCATTTCAAAGCTTTCATAGAACTTCGCTTCTTTTACTGCATCATAATTGTCGATTGCAATAATAATATGTGGTATTTCTTTCCCACTTGCCTTTTCATACATTTCAATATTTGCAACGTCATATTCACTTAATAATCGTTTACGATTTTTCATTTCCTGAGTTAATCTTTCAACAAACTTTAAACATTTTTCAGATTCGTCAATCGTAATCGTATCCGCTACATGAGGTAATCCTTTTAAAGGTAGAAGACCATTTGTTCCAAGGTCCACTAAATACACATGCAAATGCTCCGGACTATGCTGACGAGCTACATCCATAATGACTGATTGTAAGAATGTTGATTTTCCGTAGCCTGGGCTTGAGAAGACCGCTACGTGTCCGTCTTTACTAATATCTAATGTTAATGGTGTTTGTGATTGTAATTCAGGCTGATCTAGTAGACCAACTGTTGCTTGTAATGGTTTCTTTTCTTTCGTCCATGCTTCTTTGAACTGAATTGCATGTAAGTCTTGTAAATATACGCTTTCTGGAAGTGGTGGTAACCACGGTCTAGCTAACGCTTCAATTTCATTTATTTCTGCGTAATCGTGAATGTAGTCAATAACAGCATCCAGTTCAGATGGTACGCTTATTACTTCTTTACTGCTACCAAGTCCACTTAAATCTTCACTTAATATTTCATATTGTCCTAGATCATTTATTGCATAGATTGTTGCGTCTAAATGTTCTTTATCCTCTTTGTTTTCTACATAGTCTGCTCCGCTCCAAGCTGATTGGAATAGTTCATAAATTTCATTATTCCCAACTTGTAAGTAAGCACGTCCTGGTAATGTAATTTCAGCGGCATCTGGCGTTTTTAAGATTTCATTACTATCTGACGTATTTTGAACTTTTAGTGCTAGTTTGAATTTCGAGTTACTCCAAATTTGATCATCTACAACACCACTCGGTTTTTGCGTAGCTAATATTAAATGGATCCCGAGTGAACGACCGATACGCGCTGTTGAAACTAACTCTTTCATAAATTCTGGTTGTTCTGACTTCAGTTCCGCGAATTCATCACTAATTAAAAATAGATGTGGCATCGGTTCACTTACTAAGCCTTCTTTATACAGTTTTTGATACTGATTAATATGGTTTACATCATTTTCCCCAAATAATCGTTGTCTTTTTTGTAATTCAGCTTTAATTGATGCGAGCGCCCTCATACTTTGTGCTCCATCTAAGTTCGTAATTGTTCCTAATAAATGCGGTAAGTTTTTGAATAAATTCGCCATACCGCCGCCTTTATAGTCAATTAGTAAAAAGGCTACTTCGTAAGGATGGAAATTGACTGCTAGAGATAAAATGTACGATTGTATAATTTCTGATTTACCTGAACCTGTTGTACCTGCTATTAACCCGTGTGGTCCGTGTGCTTTTTCGTGTAAGTTTAAGTTTACGATATCTTCTTTCCCACGTAATCCAAGTGGTACAGCTAAAGATTTATGCGCTGCATTTTTCTCCCAGCGACTTGTAATATTCAGTTCTTTTACTTTTTCAACGCCGTACATTTCTAAAAATGTTACGCTTTCTGGAATACTATTTTTTAAGTTTTGCAAATGATTTAATGGTGCTAATGCCCGTGAAATATCTTCTAAATTAAACCCTTTCGGTACGTGATTTAGTTTAAATTGACGGTTAACAAGCTCTCCTTGCTCTAAGATGATGTTCCCTTGTTTTGCATCTCTTATATCTATTACCGTTTTCACATGCTCCGGTAAACTTTGCATAACATCTTGTACAAATACAAGTGATACACCTAATTGACTCGGATCATCATTAAAGAATTCCATAACAACATGGTCTAATATTAGTTTTTCATCTGTAATGAGAACGACATAGTGCGGTGCAAAGTACATTTTTTCATTAGTAGAACTTTTTTCATCTAGTTTTAATTTTCGTTCTTTCAATATTTGATACAAACTATTTAACACTTGATCACGGCTACGATCATGGTATACAAATCCACGTACATTTATATCGCGAACACTTCCATGAGGTAACCAGCGCATCCAATCCCATTTTTCTTTTTCTTCTTCCGGAAAAATAGTAATAAACTGCAAGTCATAATAACTATGGAATAAAGCCGTTTGTGCAACTAATAATTGTAATTGCTCTAACACTAAAGAGCGTTGGCCAATATAACCAACTGGTCCATTCATTAAATCTGTTACAACTGGTACATCTTCCAATGATAGATAACGCTGTCTTAGTTCACGTGCTATATCGATTAATTCATCTTTCGTTTGACTAAATTCTTCTTCATTAAATTGAATTTCAAAACTCGTATTAGCTTGTCCTGTTCCAACGCTAAATGTTAAGAAATCATGATGTAACATTGTTTTTTCATAAATTCTAGGATTTACTTGAACTGCCATATTACGTATTACTTCTACATTTGGATTGTGATAATGTAATGCGTGACGCTGTTTTTCACTTTCTGCATGTAAATCTTTCGTTTTTTGTTTTATATACTCTCTATAGCTTTTATCTCGTTCAACAATGTCGACTTTATATTGCTTCAAATTTTTAATATACGATGTGACAGAAACAATGATTGTTACTAATGTCATCGCAATCGATGCGATAATAAACATTCCATATTTCATGAAAATAGCAAGTAATACAGTTACGACAATCATGACAAGTGAAGGTGCAATGATTCTTGCTAAATGCTCCGTTGGTTTTGATGGCATACTTGAAGGCTTTGCAATTGTCATTTTCTCTTCTGGTTCACGGTAAATAATACGTGGTGAACGATGATAGTCTGGATAACCACTTTGATAATTCGTTTCTGATTCTACTAAAATAGGTAACGCAGATTTCACTTTATCTTCTGAAGAAAGTACTTGAATGTCTTCACTACCAATCTCCAATAAAATACCATCAAAATATAATACGTCTCCTGATTCCAACATAACGCTATCTTTTAACTTCGTATAATTATGAAATACATCCCCGCCATACACGTTCACTTTAAAAGAATCGTACAACGTTTCGCGAGATAGCATTAAATCTACACTAGTCCCGGTAATAGAAATATCATCGTAATCGTTTTGACTCACTGTAAGAGAATGTTTCGTTCCAATATCAAACACTTTAGTTGTACCAACAATAGATATAAAGATTTTCAAGCTCACATCTCTTGTTTTCCCAATCTCAATTTCCTTATTGAATTCTATTAATTGATCCTGTACCATCCAAGCATTTACTTCATTATTCCACTTTAACTCTACTTCTTGTTCTAAACTTGGATTCGTAATATCATTTGTCCACTCTTTTCCAATCGACACTATTGATTGCTCATTTGGATGTAATGTGCACTTATATATTTTGTCTCCATAAGTCAATACTAATAGTTGCTCCATCCGTGTTCACTGCTCCTTTTCAACTGTCTCATCAAGTGCTTACTCTTTTTTCTCTGTGTCCGACAAATTTTTATCGTTTGATGAATTGCCATATTTCTTTTTATATTCATCTAATTGTTGCTCATATGTTTTTAACTTTTGATCACGTTCTTCTCCTGATAAATCCGGATTATTTTTCAGTGATTCAATTTGTTTAACAAGGCCGTACATAATAAGCTGCGGATCATCAAGTGTCTTAGCTAAATCTAATGATTTATCAAAATTACCTTTTCCGTTATACATCCAATACAGCAAATACTTTTCATCACTTTTCAAACTAATGTTTTTCATAATCGATTTCTTTTGAGCTTCACCTAGTTTTTCAGCTGTAATGTATGCAAATGCTAACTCATATTTAGATGCAATCGGTAATGATTCAAACTCCTCTTCATTCAATTGCGTAATGACTTTGTCATAATCAGTTGCTATGAAACTTGCATTTGCTTCTAACAATTTATTTTGATAAGGAAATTTTATAAAAGTGAAATATATTAAAGGAGCAGCTAAAATAACTGTCGCCGCTATGAAGGAAAAAGCTAAGTATTTAAATGATTTATAGCTTTTTTTAGGTACTAACTGCATATTTTTTTCTGTTTTTGTTTGTTCCTTCTCAAAGCTGTCATCAAGAAACTGCAGTAATGCATCTAAGCTTTCCATTTGAGCAACGGTCTGTTCAAATGTTGTTTCTTTTGCATCTTTTAGTAACCCAGCATACAAATCATCAAAGTTATGTTTTTGGGAGAATAAAGCAATAATTAGACACTTATATTGTGTTAAAAATTGCTCTTCTAATAACGGGGTTGGCGGAACAATATCTCGAATTCCTCTATGTATAATACTTGGTATTAAATTAGCATTAAAAACTATATTGTCTGGATGTAAAAAGAACGTGATTCGTTTATTTAAATATTTACGAAACTGCGCAACATTCCGAAGTAGTCTTAATTTCTCATTTCTTCCAAAACGGCTAAGATCGTCCCACTTATATAATTTTTTATCTACTTGATATAGAAACGTAAACATATCATCCGTTTCTTCTATTGTTAATGGTACAAATTCAGATGATTCGCCCGTAATTATATCGAATTGACGGAAGTCTTTTATACGTGTTTGAGATTTGGTCATCTCCAATTTCCAATTTTCTTTTTCTATTTGAAATTGATAGTTCATTGCATCAATTTGAATTATTTTTTCCGTCATGTTTATCCTCTTCTCCTTTTCTTTATAACCCGTAATAACTTATTTTCAAATAACTAAAAGTAAAAAATATTCTTTATAAAACTTGCAAAATATCTCCATCTGTTATTTGGTGATCAATTAAACGATCATTATCTGTTAAAACAATTGACTTATTTTTCACTTTAATTACAAAATGTGAACCTTCATGATTATCAATCTTTAGCGTATCTAATAAGTTTTTTAATAAATATTTAATAGATTGATGATTCGGAATACGCAAATCATATGTATTTCCATTCCATTTACTAAAATCTACTGTCACATTGATATGTGTTTGTATTGCCATCGCTTTACCTCCAACTTTTACGAAGAACCGTATAAATACCGATGCAAATAAGTAGAATGCCGCCGCCAAATAATAATATTATTGTTATACTAATTGGCTCTTCATTCATTGTTTCATTACTCGCTACTTCATCTGCACTTTTTCTGACAATGTATTCACTGCTAAACAAACTATTTTTCGTATCTTTAACACTATTATTCTCTTTTGGTTTTGTAAAAAGAGAATCTCGCAAAGCTTCCATATCTTTTTGTTCTTTCTTTTTCTTTTTCTCAATTTCTTCTTCTATATCTTTGTTAAATAACTCAATCGATGCTTTATCTAATTCTGTTTCCTTATGTTCCTTTTTATTTTTTTCTTGGTCGCTTTCTTCAAGTCGATCCACTTTAAACTTAATCTTCCCATCATCACCAAGATAACTGTCAGCCGCGCTCCTTATCGGTAGCGCGACAAACAGTAAAAGGATAGAGAGAAATGATAACTTAGCCACTATGCTCCATTGTTTGATCATTTACTTCTTTTTCCTCCCATTTCTTATGCCATACAAATAGATTACTA
Organism: Bacillus sp. AY2-1; assembly: GCF_008368965.1. NCBI lineage: Bacteria > Bacillati > Bacillota > Bacilli > Caryophanales > Bacillaceae > Bacillus > Bacillus sp. AY2-1. The sequence goes on from NZ_QPEL01000059.1 coordinate 71,357, forward strand.
ACCAATCCAATAATGGCAATTACAAACAATACGACAAAAATAACTTTCCCAGTATCTTTACCACTAATAAAATCATTTAGAAAACTTTCTATATACTGAAGCGGTGAGAATTGACGTATCTTTCCGACAGACGACATTTGATCTACTTTACTTCCAACTGCCTCAGTTAAAAATAGGTACATGCTTAAAAATACTAATAGTATAAACATTCCTACCATTTTTATTTGTCGTAATAAGTAGGTTGAGACTAATACAAACGCCATCATAATAAATGTGATGAACGCAATCCATAGTAAACTTTGATCCTGACCGAACTTTAAAAGACGCCCAGAAATGATACCTATACTAATCCCTTCCACAATTGATATACCGAAAGCTACTACTGTAGTTGGTACATTCATATCAATTAATGAGAATTTCTCTTCAAAATGATCTGATTGCATTCGTTTCTTTTCTTGATTCGCAATTGCGTATGCTGTAAATAATGCAACAATGAAACAAGTTAATACAATTAAGTACGGTGTAAAAGCATTACCTGCTACAATTACTCCATCATTTTGCTTTTGAACTGGACTAGCTAAAAAGTCATATAGCATCTCATTTTGACGATCTCCAATACGGCTATTCGCTAAAATTTTCGTAAAGTTTTTGGAGAATGATTTATCATCTTCCATTTTCTTCGTAAAGTCATTTAATAATAAATCAGCTTTTGAAACAATTGTCGTTCCGCTGTCTTGAATTTCTTTTGCTTGTCCATTAATTTGATCAAATGTTTTATATACATCGTCTGAAGTTGCTAAACTATGCTTCGAACTTTCGACCAATGACTGACTTTGCATCATTAATGATTTAATACCAGAATCTAACGATAAAATAGCTGTTTGCTCACCAGCATGATTTGTTGTTAATACTTGCTGCTCTTCAACTAGCTTTAAGCTATTCTCACGCCATTTCGCTAAACCTTTTAAATACTCTCCTAAATTTTCATTCATACTAGTTGCTTGTTGCGTCGTTCCATTTAATTTCTCCGCTAGTAGCATAGAATTTTGATCCGCACTAGTAATAGATTGTTGATAAGAGTTTATTTTTTGTTTTAAACCTGACATATCTTGTTTTATTTCTGTAGTAATACTTGATGAAACAAGATTTGAAATTAAATCAATTAAGCTTTGTTTATTTAATACGTAGTACAAAGATTGATCCGTCGCAATTGCATCTAAACTTCCTTCTTCTAACTTAGGACCTACATCTTTCGTTCTTAAATCAATCCCATAATACATTTCGTAAAGGCTCATTAAACCTTGATAACTTTCGACTGTATCTACTGCTTCTTTAATTAATACACTAGAAGTAATATCTGTTATTTTTTCTGTTTTTTGATGTATAACTTGATTCGTTGTACTTTCAATAACTTTACCGTTATCTGTTCCCGTTTC
>NZ_QPEL01000006.1:0-5086 GCF_008368965.1 Bacillus sp. AY2-1
TTTGTGGTATAAGATTGTACGTTGTTCTTCTTAGATTTAAAGCGCGGTGCGCTGTTTTGTTTTTTGAAAAAGCGTGTATAAGCATCCGCAAGGTTGCGAACAGACGACTGAATCGCAATACTATCCACTTCTTTTAGCCAAACAAGCTCTTTCTTCATGGCAGGTAGTTTGGCAGAGCATGTACCATAGGTCAAGCCTTTTCCTGTCTCTTTGTATGCGTGATCCCATAAGGATAGGAAATGATTGAATACAAAGCGAGAACACCCAATCGTTTTGTTGATCAGAATTGCTTGTGCCTGATTTGGATAGATACGAAACTTATAAGCTTTATTCATCATTATTTGATTCACCTCCATTTCGGTATATAACGATTATATATCAAACGTACATTCGATAGGTAGTGGAGTAACACTTTCTGTATGTCGAACAATTAAGATGGCTTCCTGCCATCCCTTGTTCGAAGCCAATTCATCTCCTACCTACTCACTGGGCTGTGACCCTTCACGCTACTTGAGGAAGGAGTCTTCTTGGCTAAAATGATAAAAATATCCCTTCAAATAAAGTTTTTATTCTTCATATGGTTACTCGATACCTTACTTAATTCTATATTCCGCCATTTGACTACCTTACTATCAATAGTTTCAATTTCATATTCACCATCAGCCATCAATTTAATTAACTTCCCAATCTTTAATTCTAGGATTTGTATAAAGAATGTTTTCCGTCTAATCCATCCATTTTATTATCCATCATTCTAGACCCTTGAAATTTCCACGAATATTTTTAAATCTCAATATCCATTATAATTTTTAAAGAAAACCTTTTAGGTCAAGCAGCATATAATCCTATATAAAGGAATATTTAACAAACATTTAAAAGGGGGATTTTTTATTAATACAACTTTGATTTCTCATTTTTATAACGAAGAATATCTGCTTCCTTGGTGGTTAATGCACCACACAAAACTATTTGATCATGGCATACTTATTAATCGTGGGTCTACTGATCGTTCGGTTGAAATATGCAGATTATTTGCACCTCATTGGGAAATCCGCGATTCAAAAGTATTAGAGTTTGATGCCATATTAGTTGATCAAGAAGTAATGAACATAGAAAAAGAAATTACGGGATGGAAAATGGTGTTAAATACCACTGAATTTCTTTGCTGTTTTGATAAGGACGCCTTTTTCTCATCTCTTGCTACTCTAGGGAAAAACATGTATTCCATTAGGACTATTCTAATGGTGGATGACCCTACTCACGGTTATACGAATCCGAGATACGGAATTCCCCTTGTCAAACAGCGTTATCATGGGATGATAATCAACCCTAATCCACCTGCCCCTTACTATGGCGGTAGATTCCTCCATAATTATTCGCATGGTAACTATTCGGCAGGGCGGCATTGGTCACCTCATCCATTTATCGTTTACATGTATCCTGCTTTCGTTTTAAAATTCTTTTACAGCCCATGGAATAAAGCTATGAAAAACCGAAAATTACAAATTGGTCCTACTCTTTCTGAACATAGTATCCAGCATGGCTTAGGTACTCATCACCTCGCAACACTAGATAAATTAGAAAAAAATTATATAGACTTTGCAACCTCAACTATCGATCTTCGATTAATCCCGGAATATCAAGCTTTATTTCCAGATTTATGTTTCCCTAACTATTAATACATCTAAAAAGAACATATTGAAACTTTCCATACAGACAAAATTCACATCGCCTTTACAAATCATCGTATTACTGGAATTATCCAAATAACGATTTTGTCATAAAGCTGCACCTACCTATACAGCATGCATGCAATATCATGTGTATTCTTTTTCAATATAAGTTTTGGTCAGAGAGCGCCTTGGAAAGCGCTCTTTTTAAATTCCATTTTCATTTGCTCACGATTTTATGAGTTGGACATATATTAACAAGACATAGTTTATATATAGTGGTGCACAAAAAACTTTGTGCACTATATTTCATCTCGATAACTTAGTGACTTAATAGCGTTTTTGTCCCAATACTTTACGCCCATGAAAAATTACATTTGGTATCACGTACTCTTTTATATTAAGAGTTTTGGTCCGAAGAGCACTTATATATGGTGCTCTTTTTGGTATGGAATGTGAAATAGAGGCTTACTCTTAAAACCCTTTATGTAATTTTCATAGGTTTTTTATTTACACTTGTGTGGCTGTTTACTTATACTTCTGGAGCTTCTCAGATTATAGTTATTAATGCAGGAGATTATAAGATTTCTTTTTCTGTATCAGGAGTTGATCCTATAAATGTTGCTCCAGTTATCAACGTAGTTTATGGATTAGGTGCAGGAGCTCAGCCAAACAACGGGCAAACAATCCTCACTTTAGCCGCAGGTGATGTTCTTACCCTTTACAATCATACTTCCACTGCTGCGGTTACTTTGCAGAATTTGGCAGGTGGAATACAATCAAATCAATACATCGGACAATGAATTTCCATTCTAACAGTACTATAAAATGGTGGATTAATCACTTTGTCATTAAGCAACAATCCATCAAAAAAGAGCCTTTTATATTAAAGACATAGTTTTTATTCTTTAAAAGTTAAACTTTGCACTCTACCTATCAACAAACTTACTTAGCTTCCCAAGTTCATCCGGCGTAATATTTTTATGTACGTACTTTATTACACTATAATTTGTGAAGTTTTCAACAGGAAATTGAAAGGTAATACGTATTAGTTTATAAGGGGGATTGATCGGACCTTCATATCCTATCACTCTAAGTGTCACATCATAAATGTCTTTTTGTTCATTTCTTATTATTTTCTCAATACGTTCAGAGGTAAATAATTGATAGTCACCGTGCTTGTACATAGTTTTAATATTATTGGCCCGAGTTCTCTTAGGAAAGCTAATTCCATAATTGTAGGTGGTTATTCTGAAACGCCCATTCGGTTTCAGCATTAACTTCAAGGACGTCCTTGAGTGTCACTAAATAAAAAAATACACAAACTAATCACGATTTTTCTCAAGATGAGTCTCCCCTACATATGGAATATTCTTAGTCTGTATAAACTGAAAGGTTTTAAACATCTACTACTATCAATAAATTATTCTACATAAAGGACATATATTCCAAGTGGAATAAGTATTAATATTGATTTTATTGAAATTTAGTATTGATAATCAGAAAACATCCAATAAAAAAGAGCCTATATCTTTTATTACTTAGTAATTTAAGATATAGGCTTTTCTCATCAATCCCTTACGAGCTTAATATATATTTAACTGGTTATAGGCCGTTTTTTATTTTCCTCAATCTTCATCTTCGAAATCACGTAGACTATCAAGTAATTCTTTGAATGTTGAGCAAACAGGATATATTGCTTTTTCCATATCCTCTTCTTCATGATGCCGAAATGCGATTGTTGGTGATGCAGGATTGTTACGGTAATCAAAACATAAACGTGAATATATAGGAGAGGAACGAAAAATTAATGGTTAATAAACATCCGAATACAACGAGGTTATTAAATTACGCTTCTAAAAAAAGAAGAAAACGCAATATCGAGTGACTAAAGTAATACAATTAATGATTAAAGAAGGACAAAAAGTTAATTTCAATTCAGTGTCAGAAAAAGCACTGGTTTCAAAAGCATATTTATATAGGGAGCCCTTAATCAGAAAAAACGATTGAAGACTTACGTCAACAGCAAGGAGGATTACATGATTGAAAAGCTCTAAAAAGAAATAAATCTGATGCATCAAAAGATGTAATCATAGAAACTTTAAAGAATAAGATAAACCTTTTTAAAAAAAAGAACAAGCTATTAGAAAGTGAAAATGAGAACTTAAAAACACAAATAAAAAAGAATTAGGAAAAGTATATGAAAATTTATAAATAATGTACCCTCTTTTATATAAAAGTATTATTTAATAATTGACTTACACGATGATCATAAGTATGTTCCCGCAATGTTCTCTTATATGCATTTGTTGCAACTTGTACTCTTTCTTTTTCGTGTCTTAAATAATATTCAGATTTCGTAACAAATTCTGTAGGAGAACGGAATATTTCTATTTCCTTACTTGGTGTATAATGTTTCTCAAGATTTGCCCTAACATCTGTTAATTGAAACGCATGTGAATTTGAAATTTCAAATGTCCGATTGTTAATGCAATGTGCATTAATTTGTAAAGAGTTACAATTTAATGTTGGATCCTGTGGGGAACGATGCATATTTATATTAATTTTACTGGAAGTATAATATTGTAAACTCTCCTCGTACGTTCCTAATGGAACTAATTTAATTTTATTCTTTAGTAATTCATAATGTTTTAATTTCTCCCAACCATAGCCTACAATGTATGTGTTTTTTTGATTTAAGTAGTCAGCAATTGAATCAATAAAAGACAAACGATTTTCAAATGCTGTACCTATAAAACTAATATCATACATATAGTCTTCTTCTCTAAGTATGGGGGTATATGCAGGGGGGGCTGCTGCTAGAGGCAAATAAAATACATGATTACATCCAAGACTTTTATAAAAATTAATACACCCTGTATCTTGTGTAAAAATGTAATCATAATCCAATACCAAGGTTTTCGTTACATCTGTAAAGTACGGATCGTCTGTGAGCCAAAGTGCGGTCTTAAAATTATATTGTTTTAAATCTTGTATTCCTTTACTTATTCCTTCTTCAAAACCATGGAATACAATAATAAGACTCGGTTGTATCTCTAAAGCTGTTTTTACCAAGTTTTCGTATGTCACCATCGTCACGTCACCAATAACTCTTTTCAAACTGTTAAATATAGATTCTTCTAGTACCGGAAAATATACAGGAACACTAGATTTAACAAATAATACGTTAAATTTTTTAGAAATAGATGTAATCTCCATCGATATCTCACCTTCCTATTTATCAAATTAACTAGTTATATTATATGCATTGCCTAAGAGTATATTTTCTCATATAGAAGCTACTTAAAGTAAGCCTGACAGCCAAATGAAATAAAACCCACACTAATATATTTTATGGAAGGGGTAGCATCACATGCCCATCAACTTAATAAAAAGAAATGCCCCCAAAACGAAAA
>NZ_QPEL01000060.1:0-80503 GCF_008368965.1 Bacillus sp. AY2-1
GCGTTTCCGCATCAGCGACGGTTATTAATATATCATGCAGTATATACAGGGTCAATACTTTTTACAAAAAAATTTCACATCCCGTTAAAAACTTAAAAATCGCTGTAAAAATCATTATAGCACCCATTCATTCTTCATGGCTCCCCTCCTATCCATTTCATATCTTATCCCTTTATCAATTTACACGAGAGTGAAAATTCTAAATTTTATGTTATATTATTATTATAGGAGTGTGGTGAGAATGAGCATTAAGTATTCAAACAAAATCAATAAAATCCGGACCTTTGCATTAAGTTTAGTATTTATCGGCCTCTTCATTGCATACTTAGGTGTCTTTTTCCGCGAAAACATTATTGTTATGACAACGTTTATGATGGTTGGCTTTTTAGCTGTTATCGCTAGCACTGTCGTTTACTTTTGGATTGGTATGTTATCTACTAAGACTATCCAAATTATTTGTCCAAGCTGTGATAAGCCAACAAAAATGCTCGGCCGTGTCGATGCATGTATGCACTGCAATCAACCTTTAACACTAGATCGAGATCTAGAAGGAAAAGAATTTGATGAAAAGTATAATAAGAAGAGTTATAAATCATAAGTATCAAGGGAAATACGAGTTTGCAACACTACAAACGTTTCAACTCATTAAAAAGTTGATTTCTTAAGAAATCAACTTTTTAATTGTTTTATTAAATTTATTACACCTATTTTTTCGAAATAACAGTAAACATCCCTGTCATGTTAGGCGAATAATCTTTAAAATCATATTTTTCGTAGAATGACGTTTTACCTTGCGACGCAAACAAACCAATGAATGCTTTATCTGGAGCATTCTGATTTAAGTATTCTACTAAAGTATTCATTATTTTCTTTCCAATACCATTCTTTTGATACTCTGGATGAACCACTATATCTTGAATATAGAAATAGATAGCCCCATCACCAACAATTCTCCCCATGCCGATGATTTGATTATTATCCTTGACTGTTATACAGTAAATCGAATTTTGAAGTGATATTTCCGCCACCTCAAAGTTCATATAATTAGTCCATCCCACAGAATCACATAAATATTTATATTCTTCCAATGTTGGAATGTCACTTTTAATCTCATATTTCTTCAAAATGTCCCCTCCAAGAATTCATTTCCACCAATACAAAGTAAATTCGACAAACTTTTATCTAACCCTTCTTACTAACTTAGCACTGTAAATCCCGATTAACCTCACGCTAATCCTTATATAATAAAGAAAGAGGCTGACGTATAGCCGTCAGCCTCTTTCTTTATTATATATTACGCCTTATGACACTCTGGACAAACGCCATAAATTTCTAAGCGATGACTATTAATAACGAAGCCTGTCGTTTTTGCAGCTTCCTCTTCAAGTTGTTCCAAACCTCCATAAGGAAAATCAACAATCTTACCACATTTTTCACAAATCACATGATAATGTTGACTTGTAACATAATCAAATCTACTTGAAGCGTCTCCATAAGTTAATTCCTTTACAAGTCCAACCTCTTTAAATACACGTAAGTTATTATAGACAGTTGCAACACTCATATTTGGAAACTTACCTTCTAATGCTTTATAAATGTCATCCGCTGTTGGGTGCGTCATTGATTCCACAAGGTACTCTAAAATAGCATGACGCTGTGGAGTAATGCGTACACCCGTATTTTTCAGCATTTCTAGCGCTTCTTTTAATTCTTCTTTGACCACCGTCATGCACCCCGATTCTATACGGATTATTATTTTATAATTCTTATAAAGAGTGTACTCCTTTTCTTATAAATCGTCAATATTTCTACTATAAGTATGTGGTTTATTTTTATATTCAGGGCTTGTTTTTATGTATCTTTCCCTTTTTCTTCATATATTACATAGAAAAAAGTGCGACATAATCGCACTTGGAATACTATCATCTGAGGAGGTATGCCCTACACTTCCACTTTATGTAAGGCAGTAAAATATGTATAGACACTTGCCTTGTTTCTGCATATTTTATCTCCACTATAGATTTATTTTATATAAGAAAGAACATCCTCAATATGTCCTTTCACTTTCACTTTACGCCACTCTTTCACAAGTTCACCATCTTTATTAATAAGGAATGTAGAACGCTCGATTCCCATATACTCTTTCCCAAAGTTCTTTTTCAGCTTCCAAACATCATATAACTCTGCTACTTTATGATCTTCATCTACTAAAAGTGTAAATGGCAATTCATGTTTCTCAATGAATTTCAAATGTCTATTCGCTGAATCAGGACTTACTCCAAGAATAACCGTATCCTTCTCTTGAAATACTCCATACGCATCACGAAAATCACATGCTTCAGTTGTACATCCTGGCGTCATATCTTTCGGGTAAAAATAGAGAACTACATTTTTACCGCGGAAATCAGCTAGGCTAACTTCTTCTCCGTTACTTCCCTCTAATGTGAATTCTGGTGCCATTTCTCCTACTGTAATCATAGTTATCACTCCTACTCTTTTCCTTTACTATAACAAATGCTTCCTTATTTTTCATTGTCTATTACAGACCTCATCACAAAAGCAAAAGGGAGTGTATATCCAATTAGCGCTTCTGCAATTGCAATCCATCGCCCAATTCCAATCGGAGATATGTCACCATATCCAACAGACAATAAAGTAACTGCGCTAAAATATAAACAAACTTCAACGAGTTGAAAAGAATGAGCGTTCAAACTTTCTCCGTCCTCTTTCAAAACTGCGAAACCCATTTCCTCTAATACAACGTAACTTAATCCAAACGCGATCAGTACTGTTGTATAGATTAAAAATAATGTGGCCAAATTATACAGCGAAAAAAAACGCGTTGAATCTGAATAGGAACTCCATAATAATTGGACACTTTTCAAAATAGCGATTGCTGCAAGTAATAGAATAAATCCCCATAACATGTCCTCCACCTCATTTTATATGTATGAGACGACCATTGGATTTATCCCTTAGAAACAAACAAGCTTCTATAATTAATTCCCAGCACCACGGTACCTTTTTACCCCTTGATTCCAAAGAGTGATTGCAATCGTAAAACAGATAACACCAACAATTGGCGTCGCGAATGCATAACTATTCCATTCTGTTTTTCTTAAAAAGTATGCTGCTGGATATACTCCAACAAACGCAAACGGTAAAACAAACGTTAAAATGAAACGAATTACACGATTATAAATATTAACAGGATAGCGCCCGTAATTACCTATGTTATACATAAGGGGCATAATTGAACTTTTCGCATCTGACCAAAAACCAAGGCTCGCAAGCGTAACAAATATCCCTCCATATACAAGTGCGCCTCCTCCTACCATCAATATAAATAAGAAGAAATCATACCAGTAAAAAGATAATTGTAACTCTACAGCTGCATATCCCATTACAATCATTCCTGTAATGGCCCCAATTAAAGACTCAAGTTCCATTCTTTCTAATATAATTTGAAACAAGCTATGAATCGGTCTCGTTAATATACGATCCATCTCCCCTTTAATAATGTAACGATCATTAAAGTCCCATATGTTAAAGAAAGCTGAGAAAATGGCAAACGGCACTAAAAAGAAACCATAAATAAAGATTACTTCTTCTCTACTCCAGCCTTTTAATGCTTGTGTATGCCCAAACACAACGAGAATAAAGATTAAATTAACAGCCTGTAGTGATAAATCAGAAAGTAATCCAACGATAAAATCGCCCCGATACTCCAATTTTGTTTTTATATATTGGCTTGCATATTGCAAAAATAGTTTTATATATATCATCTCATCATCCCCCTTGTACAATTAGACGTTTTCTCGCCGTTCTCCACATAAGTACAATTGGAATAATAAGGACAATCGCCCAAATTACTTGGAATAATAATGCCTCATACAATTTATTTCCTTGTATACCTTCTGAAAAAATCATACTCGGAATATAACTAATGGCTTGAAACGGTAAAAACATCATTGCCTTTTGGGCCCATAACGGATAAAAACTAATCGGTAATAATAGACCAGAAAATAAATCAATAACAACGCGTTTTGCATACATAATTCCACTATTATTAAATAGGAAGAACGTGAGCATTCCCGTCATTAAATTAATTTGTGTATTAATAATAAAACTAAATATTAGAGACAAGAAGAAATATAACCACGTTTGAAAATTCGTTGTAATTTGCAATGAAAATAATAACGTAACGATAACCATACCTGGAATTGAAAAAAATGCAAAACGAAATATCCCTTCCCCAAGACCTTGCATCACTTTCATCCCTAAATAATTATATGGACGAATCAGTTCTACCGCTACACGTCCTTCTTGAATCTCCATCGCAATTTCCCTATCTATATTATTAAAATAAAAGGCACGTGCCATCCACGCAATTGCGATATACGTAGTCATTTGCGAAATAGATAAACTTTCAATGTTCTCTTTTCCGCTATAAATTGCTTGCCATAAAAAATAATACGCACCGATATTAATCGTATAAATTAAAATCCCGCTATAATAATTTGTGCGATACGCAAGCATCATTAAAAAGCGAATTCGAATCATTTCAATATACTTACCCATGTTTAATACCTTCTTCATAAATGTTACGAATAATTTCCTCTGTAGACACTTCATTAATTTTTAAATCTTTAATTTGAAAGGCTTGTACTACTTTAGAAATAAGCATTGAAATAATAACTTCTTCATTCGGTATTTTTGCAACCCACGCGTTTTCCTCTTTCGCTTTCGACCAAACGACATGACTATCTGGCATAACCATTGATAAAGCCTGATAGGAAACTGGTGCAATAAACTGAAAATGTATTTCCTTCTCTGCTCCCCACTGCGTACGAAGATTATTTAAAGAACCGTCATACATAATATTTCCTTCATCCAGCATGATAACACGCTCACATAATGCTTCAATATCAGTAATATCATGGGTTGTTAATAAAATTGTTGTTTTATAACGTTCATTCATTTCTTTTAAAAATTCACGTATTTTCAATTTCACAAGTACATCTAGCCCAATTGTTGGTTCATCTAAAAATAATAACGGTGGGTTATGAATTAATGCTGCCGCTAATTCACAACGCATTCTTTGACCTAGAGATAACTTTCGAACTGGCTTATCTAATAAAGGACCAATATCTAACGTTTCAATCACGTGTTCCATATGCTCTTTATACTGAGCGTCTGATACACCGTACACTTTTTTTAATAAACGAAAAGATTCTTGTACAGCAATATCCCACCAAAGTTGTGAACGTTGACCGAAAACAACACCAATGGTTCTTACAAATTCTTCTCTCTGCTTATGTGGGTTCATCCCATTTACTAAAATCTCTCCTGATGTCGGAGTCAAAATCCCCGTAAGCATTTTAATTGTTGTTGATTTACCAGCACCGTTCTCACCGATATAACCAACCATCTCACCTTGTTTTACAGTAAAAGATACATCATTTACTGCTGGTACTATTTTATAATTACGATTTAATAAATCGCGAAATGCACCCTTTAAACCCAGACGACTTGAATAGGCTGTAAATTCTTTACGTAACCCTTGTACCTCAATTACCGATTTCATAATCGGACCCCCCTCCTAAATGTCACAACGAATAGTTTACCCAACTGCCTTCTCTATCACAAACAATACGTCTTTTCGAAAAACATGTTAGAATAATACATAGATTTTTGTAAGGAGATGAATGGTAGTGAAATTCACAAAATCAGAAGCATTACATAAAGAAGCTTTAGAACATATCGTTGGCGGCGTTAATAGTCCTTCTCGTTCTTTTAAAGCAGTTGGCGGTGGCGCTCCTGTTGCTATGGAACGTGGAAAAGGTGCTTATTTCTGGGATGTAGACGGAAATAAATATATCGATTATTTAGCAGCATACGGTCCTATTATTACTGGACATGCTCACCCGCACATCACAAAAGCAATTACAACAGCTGCTGAAAATGGTGTACTTTACGGAACACCAACAGCGCTAGAAGTAAAATTTGCAAAAATGTTAAAAGAGGCAATGCCTGCTTTAGATAAAGTACGCTTTGTAAACTCTGGTACTGAAGCAGTAATGACGACAATTCGTGTTGCTCGTGCTTACACAGGCCGCACAAAAATCATGAAATTTGCTGGTTGTTACCACGGTCATTCTGATTTAGTACTTGTAGCAGCTGGATCTGGTCCTTCTACACTAGGAACACCTGACTCAGCCGGCGTACCACAAAGTATCGCTCAAGAAGTTATTACTGTTCCATTTAATAATGTAGAAACTTTAAAAGAAGCGTTAGATAAATGGGGACATGAAGTAGCGGCTATTCTTGTAGAACCGATTGTTGGAAACTTCGGTATTGTAGAGCCAAAACCTGGATTCCTTGAGAAAGTGAATGAACTTGTTCATGAAGCTGGCGCACTAGTAATTTATGATGAAGTTATTACCGCTTTCCGCTTCATGTACGGTGGTGCTCAAGATTTACTTGGCGTAACACCAGACTTAACAGCTCTTGGTAAAGTTATTGGCGGCGGACTTCCAATCGGTGCTTACGGTGGTAAGAAAGAAATTATGGAACAAGTTGCTCCGCTTGGCCCTGCATATCAAGCAGGTACAATGGCAGGAAATCCTGCTTCTATGGCATCTGGTATTGCTTGTCTAGAAGTTCTTCAACAAGAAGGACTTTATGAGAAATTAGATGAACTTGGTGCCATGCTTGAAAAAGGAATTTTAGAGCAAGCTGCAAAACATAATATCGATATTACATTAAACCGCCTAAAAGGCGCTTTAACTGTATACTTCACAACAAATACAATTGAAGATTACGATGCAGCACAAGATACAGACGGTGAAATGTTCGGTAAATTCTTCAAGCTAATGCTTCAAGAAGGAGTTAACTTAGCACCTTCAAAATACGAGGCATGGTTCTTAACGACAGAACATACAAAAGAAGATATTGAATATACAATTGAAGCTGTAGGCAGAGCATTTGCTGCTTTAGCAGATAGCAAATAATCTCGTCATTAAAAGGAAAAAAGAAAGCACATCTTTCTTTTTTCCTTTTTTCTATTTCATAAATCCCACATTAATAGTATAATTATTCATAATTATCTGTTTTATATTCTTTTACATCATTACTATCTCTGTGTACAAGGTGATTCACACCTTAAATAGTAAGATTATTCTAACTTTTACAAGAGGGGGGATTGACGGATGCTCAATAAAACAAATACATGGACACCGTCTTTATTTCGAGATTATAGAAATGCAGAACATGATGCGTGTGGAATCGTTTCCGTTATGGAGAAACGAAAAATTCCTACAAAAGAAAACATTGACCTTTGCATACAATCACTCGTCAAAATGAATCATAGAGCTGGTTTCATTAATGGCGAGGGCGATGGCATCGGCATTCACATTGATGTACCAAAAACGCTTTGGAATGAAAAACTAAAAAGTAGTGGATATAATCCAACGATTGTGGATCATCCCCACTTTATCGTTGGACATTTTTTTCTAAATAAAAAAGAAAACATTACTGCCTTAAAAGATTATATTCGTACGCAATTAAACAACAAAAACTTTACTATCATTTTCGAAAGTGATGATGTAACAAACTCAGATGCGCTCGGTCCACTCGGTAAACAAGAAGAACCTTTATTTTGGCAAGTTGCCCTTATCGCAGAAAATGAAATTACAAATATTGAGCAAACATTATTTTCTGTCACAATAAAAATAGAGGAAAACGAAGCAATTCATGTTGCTTCATTAAGTCGTGATCATGTTGTATATAAAGTTCTAGGTGCTGGTGATACACTTGTTGCCTACTATAATGATTTACAACATCCACTTATCGCTTCAACTATGACATTAGGACATAACCGCTACTCTACTAATACATTATCTAATTTTTTTCGTGTACAACCATTTAGTATTCTCGGACATAATGGTGAAATTAACACAATCGCAAAATTACGCGATCAAGCTGAAATGATTGATGTACCACTTACTGCTGGAGGCAGTGACTCTCAAGATTTAAACCGCACCTTAGAAACCCTACTTGTTCAATACGACTACAGTTTATTTGAAGCAATGGAAATACTATTTCCACCAATTATTAATGAAATTAAACTTTATGAAACACCTTTACAAGATTTATATACGTATATACGTGAAGCATGGGGACATTTTGCACAAGGACCAGCTGGCATCATTTCCCGTTTTAAAGATGAAGCTGTTTTCAGCGTTGATTCCCTTGGATTACGCCCAGTATGGAAAGTAGAGACAGAAAGCTCTTATATTTTCTCTTCTGAACCTGGAGTTGTATCACCAACTAAATATGTAGCAGAACCAAAGCCACTCGCCCCTGGAGAAAAGGTCGGATTAAAATGGAATGAACAAGATGAACTTGTTCTTTATGAATATGACAAATATCAAATCCAAGTATATAACCGTTTTAAAAAGCGAATTGATACTACCAATTATCATTTAAATTTATCTATCCCTGAAACGCAAAAAATCCAAGGGCTATGTGATTTTGTTCAAGTTGAAACGAAACAATACGTCGCTTTCGGATGGGACCGAGAACATATTCAGCTTCTTGAACAGATGGCAACAAAAGGTGTTGAACCAATACGCTCACTTGGGCATGACTCACCACTTGCCGCACTTGATACTGATAGACGAAATATCGCTGACTTTATTAAAGAAAGTGTAGCTGTTGTTACAAACCCAGCAATTGACCGTGACCGTGAAATTGAACACTTCTCTACACGTACTGTACTTGGAGAGCGTCCAAGTTTATTAAGCGGCGCAAAACGGCCATTTGTAGTTGAAATGCTTTCACCAATTATTTTAGAAGGCAGCGTGGCACAACCTATTGCAGAGGAATTACACACAATTACGTACGAACAACTCACAGCGTTATTTAGGACTCATAACTCTATTGCCACAATCTCTGCTACATTCAGCTCGTCAGAAACCCTGCAATGTGCATTAAGCCGCATTAGTTCTGAAGCGATAGCTGCTGTTAACAATGGTGCTTCCCTACTAGTATTAGATGACGCAAAAGCCCATCTAAATGAACGCTTGTGGATTGATCCACATTTAGTTACCGCGAAAGTACATCAAGAATTAAGTGAAAATAAATTACGCCGCAATTGTTCTCTCGTTATACGTTCTGGTGCCCTTCGCTCCTTACATGACATTGTCACGCTATATGGATTAGGAGCAGATAGTATTAATCCATATTTATTATTCGCGACTGTAAGTGATGGAACAAAAATACCAATTACGAATCTGTATAATGCACTTAATAAAGGATTAGAAAAAGTCATTTCAACAATTGGAATTCATGAGTTACGTGGTTACGGACGTCTCTATTCATCTATTGGGTTACATGAGGAAATTGCAAATATATTACAAATCACAAATTTCTTCGGTTCAAATGATTTAGCTTTTTCACTTGAATCACTTGCTGAAGATGCAAAAATACGAGCAGAGGATTATAACAATCCTAAAATTAGAATGCGAAAATCATTTCATATATTCCCGCGAATTTGGAAAGCAATCGGCGATGTTGCAAAAGGAAATCCTTATGATGACTACCGTGACAAGTTAAGTGAACTAGAAGAGAATAATCCAATCGCAATCAGACACCTTGTTCAAACGAAACAAACAAAACATGTCGTTCCAACTGAAGAAGTATCTATCGGCATTCAAAATCATAATTTACCATTTATTATTAGTTCTATGTCATTTGGTTCTCAAAACGAAATTGCCTTTCGCGCATATGCAGAAGCGGCCGATCAGCTAAATATGATTAGCTTGAACGGTGAAGGCGGCGAAATTAAAGATATGATCGGGAAATACCCACATACACGCGGACAACAAGTGGCATCTGGGCGATTTGGAGTAAATGCCGAACTACTAAACTCATCGAATTTAATTGAAATCAAAATCGGTCAAGGCGCAAAGCCTGGTGAAGGTGGGCATTTACCTGGTTCAAAAGTGACAGCCAAAATCGCTGAAGCACGTAATGCGACAATCGGCTCAGATTTAATTTCACCTTCTAACAACCATGATATTTATTCAATTGAAGATTTAGCTCAAATGATTACGGAAATTAAAACAGCTAATCAACTTGCCAAAGTAGCCGTGAAAGTCCCTGTTGTTCCTAATATCGGAACAATTGCTGTCGGTATCGCCAAAGCTGGTGCTGATTTTATTAACATTAGCGGATTCGATGGTGGAACAGGTGCTGCACGTATTCACGCCTTGCAACATGTAGGTCTTCCTGTAGAAATTGGTGTTAAAGCCGCTCACAACGCTTTATTAGAAGCGAGCATGAGACATAAAGTAGAGATTTGGGCAGATGGTGGTATTCGAAGTGTAAATGATGCCTTGAAAATCATGCTCCTCGGAGCAAACCGTATTGGATTTGGCACACTGTCAATGATTGCAATCGGCTGTACTACTTGCCGTGGGTGCCATCTAGATACTTGCCATGTTGGAATTGCGACACAAATTGAGTCTGAAGCACAGGCAAAAGAACATGGATTACGCCGCTTCGTCCCACGCGAATTAGAAAGCGCAGTTGCTGGCCTGCTAAATTTATTCACCTCTTTCGGTGTAGAACTAAAACGATTAACAGGACAGCTTGGGTATACAAATTTACAAGCAATTGTCGGGCGTTCTGATTTATTAGAGCAAGTTCGGGGCGAAAATTTATTAAACTTATGTAATTTACTACAAATAATAGAACATCCATCTGTTACAACAACAAAAGACGTACCAGAAAAACAATTTAAAACAGTTCATTCCGCTGACTCAAAAGAATTAGTAGGCGTTGGTGTAGAGCAACGCGTTATGGGCGGTCTAGAATCATGTTATCGCGTTCGCAGTAAACTATATGAAGCTACTCAACTTGAACCACTTACATTAAAGTATACGAATGGTTCTATCCCTGGAAATGGGTTAGGTGCTTACAATAGTGAAAATTTATTTATACACGTAAATGGCGGCGCACAAGATGGCATTGGTAAAACTTCCTTTGGTGGTGGTATTTATATAACGAAATCAAAAGGAAAAGACGGAGTATATTATAACGGTTCTGTCGGAAAAGGATTTGGATATGGGGCACAAAAAGGGGCACTATACGTGCAAGGGAACGCTGATGCTCGTGCTGGCATTCGCCTTTCTGGGGCAGACATGATCATTGGAGGTAGAATAACAAAACCACTCCGTGAAAAAGAGCAAGGAAATATAGGTGCATACTCCAATATTAAAGGTTTTGCTTTTGAATATATGACAAATGGGCGAGCGCTTGTTTTAGGTGACCCTGGTCCATGGATTTGCGCTGGCATGACTGGCGGTGTTGTTTATTTGCGTCATGATTCAAACTTAGGCTTAACAGAACAGGCCTTAAAAAGAAGAATTGCAAAAGGGGCAAATGTTACATTACAATCAATTAGTAAAAATGGTTTGAAAGATGTAACTGAATTATTGCTAGACTATATTCGTGTACTAAACGAGCATGAGCAATATGAGGAAGTTGCTTTGTTAACCCCATTATTAGATGATATACAGAACCAGTTTTTTGAAATTATCCCAAAAAAAGAACAGGCAGATCCATCTATCTCAACAGAGTAACATGAGTAATTTTCATTATTAAGAAAAAATTGACGAAGTACACTTCTCATAGTAATCTATAGTAACAATTTGAGACCTGCTGAAATTCAGCAGGTCTTTTTACTAAAAACTGATGTTTAAAAGAAATTAGGAAAAATTATAAAGTGAAACTTTAATTAGCCTACAGCAATTGAGCGTTTACCGGCATCCAGCTACTGAATTTAGAGGCGGGAATCTTACTGTTCACAATTAGCCGGATAAAATGAATACTAATTTCTTTTAACGTCACTAAAATATCACTTGCTAACATATTGTAATGAATGTATAGTATCATGTTGTACATTCATTATGACAAGAGAAAGGATCTTATTAAGGGTATGAAACTTGGTGCTCGCATTTTAAAAACGGGTATTGCCATCACGTTAGCTTTATTTGCTTGTATTTTACTTCAATTACCGAGTCCGGTATTTGCGGGAATTTCAGCTATCTTTGCTGTTCAACCGTCTGTATACCGTTCTTATTTAACCGCACTTGAACAGATTCAAGCAAATGTAATCGGTGCGATATTTGCTATCGCATTTGCTACTGCTTTTGGACATAATCCTTTTATTATTGGATTAACATGTATATTAGTAATTGCTCTTACACTGCAATTACGATTAGAAAACACAATATCAATTGCTTTAGTAACAGTTATCGCCATTATGGAGTATCAAGGCGAAGACTTCTTTAGTTTTGCCTTACTTCGATTTGCGACAATTATGATTGGTATTATTGCGGCTTCACTTGTAAATTTAGTATTTATGCCGCCGAAATATGAAACAAAACTTTATCATCGTATCGTTGATAATACAGAAGAAATTGTAAAATGGATTCGAATGAATAGCAGGCAGGCTTCTGATTTTACAACGCTAAAAACTGATATTGATCGTATGAAAGAAAAAATGATCAAACTAAATCATTACTATTTGCTGTATAAAGAAGAAAGAAGCTACACGAAAAAAGTAAAGTTCGCAAAAATTCGTAAGCTCGTTTTATTCAGACAAATGTTAGCGACAACAAGCCGTGCTTTAAGTACGTTAAAATCATTACACCGTACTGAAAATGAACTACGCTACATGCCGGAAGAATTTCAGGAATCTATCCAAAACGAACTTGATTCATTAACGCATTATCATGAACAAGTTTTATTAAAATTCATTGGTAAAGCAAAAAAACAACAATCAGTTGAAATGCTTGATGAAGTTGAAACAGGTAAACAAGAATTAATTGATATCTTTATGGAATATCAAAACAAGGACGATGAAGAAGCATATAAAACATGGTTACATCTCTTCCCTCTTATTTCTTCCATCATTAACTATAGTGAAGAAGTAGAGCATTTAGATTTACTTGTAGATAGCTTCTACACATACCATAAACCAGAAAAAGAACTCCAAATCGATGATAAAAAAGAAGACGAATAAAAAAGCAGCTCCTTTTATGCTAAAGGAGCTGTTTCTGTTATATGTTGAAGTTGATATAAATTATAATAAAATCCTCTTTTTCGCATTAACTCTTCATGAGAACCGGTTTCTTTAATCTGACCGTCTTCAATGTAAATGATCGTATCAACATGCGTAATTGTCGCTAATCGATGTGCAATTATAATCGTTGTCCGGTCAGCAGCTAACGTCTGAAGCGCCTCTTGAATATACCTTTCATTTTCTAAATCTAAAGCCGAAGTTGCTTCATCCAATATAAGTACCGACGGATTCTTTAGAAATACGCGTGCAATTGCCACGCGTTGCCTTTGCCCACCCGATAGCTTCACACCACGTTCTCCAACGACAGTATTATAACCATCTGGTAAATCTATAATAAAATCATGAATTTGCGCAGCTTTGGCAGCTGCAATCACTTCTTTCTCTGTAGCTTTCGGATTTCCATATAAAATATTAGCTTCAATTGTATCGCTAAACAATAAATTATCTTGCAGTACAATTCCAATATTACTACGTAAATTTCTCATATTATACTTCCTTACATCTATGCCATCTACATAAACCGTGCCTTCAGAAACATCATAGAAACGCGGGATCAAACTAGCAAGAGATGACTTCCCTCCTCCACTCGCTCCTACAAGCGCTACTTTCTCTCCAGACTGCATAGTTAATGACAAGTTGTGTAATATCTCTTTTTCATCTGCATTATAACGAAAAGAAACATTATCAAATACAATTTCTCCATTTAATTTTTCCGTTTGTATCGCATTTGGCACATTAACAATATCGTATTTTTCATCTAACAGTTCAAACACACGATCCATCGATGCAAAAGATTGTGTCAATGTTGTAGATGAATTAACAAGGCGGCGAAGCGGACTATATAAACTATCCATATATCCAACAAAGGCTACCATCGTCCCTAGCGTTAACTGCCCCTGAATTACTTCATATGCTGCAAAACCAATCACAAGTAACGGACCTAAATCGGTTAACGTATTTACTGCCGAAAATGTTCTCGCCGTCCAACTTGTATGGTTTAATGCTTTCGTTAAAAATTCATTATTTCTTTTTTCAAACTGCTTCCCCTCATACTCTTCTAACGCAAAGCTACGTGTCACTTGCATTCCTTGAATACGTTCATGCAAATACCCTTGCATCGTCGCTAACGCTTGTGAACGCTCTTTCGTCAATTTCCGAAGACGTCCGAAAAAATATTTCACTGCTATTACATAAATAGGTAAAATCAATAACGCAACAAATGTTAATTTTATATTCATAGAAAACATAACAATGATAGCGATAGCAATTGTTGCAGTATCTAACCAGACGTTCATCAAACCTGTAATTACAAAATCTTTCGTTTGTTCTACATCATGGATGACCCGTGAAATAATCTCCCCTGTTTTCGTATTCGAATAATAACGTAAGCTTAACTTTTGTAAGTGACCGAAAATATGCTTCCGCAAATCATACAGTATTGTATTTGCGATACGTTGCGCGAAATATTGACGATAATATTCAATCGGTGGTCTTAATACCGCAAAAATAAAAAAAGCAATTCCAATCGCTGTTATTAATTGAGATGTTTTATCTTGAAGTGAACCCGCCCCTTGAATTACATCATCGATAATATACTTTAATAACCACGGCATAATAAGTGGAATACCGAACTTAACTAGTCCAATAATAATTGTAATAGCAATAAGCCATCGATATGGTTTAACAAATTGTAAATATCTTTTTATGCCCTGCACATAATCCCCCCCTCTAATAGGACAAACCTGCCGGGAAATTCCCTGCAGGTTTGTTTTAATTTCTGTACATTAAATATCGTTCATACCACATATCTACGAAATCTGGTGCGAATGGACCTTTTCTTTGATGAATCCACTGTGTTAAATGTGCTACATTTCGTTTTAAAATTGTATCTATAACAGGTGGATACTGCATAATTTGACTATGTTTTTCATACTCATCTTCATCTAGAAGCGTATATGTCATATCTGGATACACTTTAATATCTAAATCATAATCAATATACTTTAATGCTTCAGAATCATACGCAAAAGGTGAGCTTAAATTGCAATAATAATATACGCCATCCTCCCTAAGCATCCCAATCACATTAAACCAATAGTTAGCATGAAAATAACAAATTGCTGGTTCGCGCGTAATCCATGTTCGACCATCTGATTCTGTAACTACTGTACGATCATTCGCTCCGATCACAAGACTCTGTGTCCCTTTTAAAATTGTTGTTTCTTCCCACATTCTATGAATGGAGCCATTATGTTTATAACTATGTATTTGTACTTTTTCTCCTTCTTTGGGAAATCCCATATATGCTCCCTTCTTTCAACTGCAAATGCCCTTTGAACGGCATTCACTTTTTTTCTATTATAACTTTTTTGTCAAAATTTTAAAACTAAAGGGATAAGACTCTATTTTCCACACTGAATATGCAGGAGGTTTATCGTTGAATACAATAATCCCCAATCTTCTCAGGAAACAAGGATTGTATTGTATTATTTATAAAGTGAAACTTTAATCAGCCCTCACCAATCGGGCTTTTACGGGCAGCCCGCCCCCCACCTAACTTCTTTGCTTTCGCTGAATTTTGAGGTGGGGGTCTTATTGCCCGGCAAATAGCGGGATAAACGAGGACATGTAATAAAAAAAGCCCTTCTCTATTTGAAGGACTTTTCACCTGAGACAATGATATATCTTATCCTAAATTTGAAATCATTTTTTCAGTTGCAAAAGATTGGATTACACTATTTGTTTGTTCTTCAAATTTCTCATGTAACATCTTCAACGCTACTTCTGTTCTATATATTTCCTGACGGATAAAATGCAGTTCCTTTTTATCGCACATATCTTTTTCATTCATTTCAATTTGTTGATACTTCTCTAGATGTGCTTGTAACTTTAACAACTCATCCATCGTTTCTAATTGCTCCCCTACCAACTTATCAAAATCGTTCATTACTTACCCCCTTTGGACTTATTCATCAGTTATTATTCCTAATTACATATTTCTAATTGTTAACTTCCTTTTCCTTTGACTACATTTGTTGACTTATTAGAAGTTATGTCGTTCATTTTCTTTTCATTACAAAGATCCACACACAAAGAAAACACTTCTCTCGAATTGGAGAAGTGTTTTTCTTTCATTACTCGTTTGAACTAGAAGATTGTGATTGTTTTGCAGCTGACTTAGCATTTTGTTTTTTCACAGCATGCACGTCTGTTTCAGTTGCAAATTCTGTACCATAGCTAGCGTTTGCACTTTGTGCACCAGAAGCTTGTGCTTTCTTTGCTTCTGATTGTGCGTTTGCTTGTTTTACTGCTTGTACATTTGTTTCAGTCGCAAACTCTGTACCATAACTAGCATTTGTACTTTGAATGCTAGCACCAGAAGTTGCCTTGTTATAACCTTGTTGTTTTTTACTCATCTTTCTCACCTCCACAACCAATAATGTAACCAATTCACTTAGAGGCTATCCGTAATTTTATTTTGAATAATTTCCGCATATATCTTTTGTTACTTATTCAAACTATAAGAAATGGAGGTGGAAATATGTATATAGGACGCGATATGACTGAACTAACAATGGTTTCAAAACATGAATGGAAAGAAGATGAATTAGCTTATTTTCATCACTCACTACAACAGATTCTGCCTTATTTAAATGCAGAAGGTCAAAGTATTTACAAAGAAATTGTAGTAGAAATTGAATCAAGAGGCGGCTTACAAGAAGGTGAAGCTAGTTGGACTCATGGGACAAAAATTTCTTACGACTAAAAAAGTGTTCCCTAGATTGGGAACACTTTTTTATTTATTGTATTGTAATTTTCTCCACGCAATTTTCGTAAATAGTACGATGCGATTTCGAAAAAGGTAATTGCTCAAATGCTTCTTTCGATACAAATTTCAATGTATCTGTATCAACAATATTGCCAGTTACCTTTCCATAAAATACAAATATATCCCAAGTACGATGTGTAAACGTATGTTGTACATTCATTGCATATTCATCAATAGAAACCGCGAGTTCAAATTTTTCTTTCATATAATCTATAAGCTGTTCCTTCTGATTTCGAATACCTTCTCCAAGTTCAGCATTAGGAAACTCCCACATATTAGCTAACAAACCTGTACTTGGACGTTTATTAATAACGTAACGACCGTCTTCAGTTTGAAGTACTCCTGCAACAATAGGTACCATTTTAGGAGCTTTCGCTTTACTTTTTACTGGTAATTCTTTTTGAACACCTTCAGCATATCCTCTGCAATGCTCACGTACAGGACAAAGTAAGCACGATGGATTTTTAGGAATACAAATCAGTGCACCTAATTCCATCAATCCCTGATTAAAATAAGATGGGTTTTCTACTGAAATAATTTCACGCACAATCTCTTCAAAAACTTTTCGAGTCTTCGGTTTTGCAATATCATCCCATACTGATAAAATGCGAGATAATACACGCATAACATTTCCATCAACTGCCGGCTCTGGTATACCATATGCAATACTTAAAATAGCACCTTTTGTATATGGTCCGACTCCTTTTAACTTTTCAATTTTCTTTACATCACTTGGTACAACCCCGCCGTATACTTCTTTTACCTCTTTTACTGCCGCATGTAAATTACGTGCTCTAGAATAATATCCTAAACCTTCCCATGCTTTTAATACTTCTTCATCATCTGCGTTCGCTAACGCTTCAAGTGTAGGAAACTTCCCCATAAAATTTGCGTAATATGGTTTTACGGCTTCTACTCTTGTTTGCTGTAACATAATCTCAGAAACCCAAACGCGGTATGGATCTTTATTTTTTCTCCATGGTAAGTCGCGCTGCTCCTCTTCAAACCAACCAATTAAATCATTTTGAAACTGCTCTATATTAAATTTTTTTAGTATTTCAAGTGTCAAACTTGATCCCCCTCATTTTTTTGCATATAAGTACTATTATAAAGATTTTAGGAAAAAATTTAAGTAAGATGACATAGGAAATTGAAGGCAAAGGACTTGAGGTATCGAATAAAAAGAGTTACATTAATAAAAAACGGAGGTGGATTTTTATGGACACAGCCACTCACCTTGTTATGGGTATCACTTTAGGTAGCTTAGCAACATTAGATCCAGCCATAGCACAAAGTGATATTGGCCCACAAGCTGTTATGCTTGCTACAATTGCTGGTTCCAACATTCCTGACATTGACACAGTTTTAAAATTGCGTAATAACGCTAAATATATAAGAAATCATCGCGGAGTTACTCATTCCATTCCCGCGGTAATTCTTTGGTCATTTCTTATAAGTGGCATCTCTTTCGCCTTCTTTTCAGACGCTCCATATCTTCATCTACTACTTTGGTCATTTATTGCAGTCTTCCTTCACGTCTTTGTCGATATTTTTAACGCCTATGGTACACAAGCATTACGGCCTTTCACAAAAAAATGGGTCGCACTCGGCGTGATTAATACATTTGATACCGTAATTTTCTTTATCCATATACTTGCAATTGCTTGCATGCTCGTCGGTTCTCATAAAGGATACACAGCCTTAGCAGCATATATATTAATGATTATTTACTATATCGGACGGGTTATGATGCACCGAAATATAAGAAGCGTTGTACACAAACGTTTCAAAAATGTCGAAAAGATTATCATTTCTCCTTCTTACCGATTTTATCATTATCATTTAGCAGTCGTTACAGCTGATTATTACTACGTTGCGAGATGGCACCGTGGTAACATCATGATATATGACAAATTCGATCGGGTACCGTTCCCAGAAAATGATATTATGCGAGCAGCTAAACAAGATGAAAACATCTCGGCCTTCCTATCTTTCTCTCCTGTATATCGCTGGGATATTTTTGATCATGATCATTATTATGAAGTACGATTCATTGATTTACGGTATCGCAGTAAAGATTATTATCCATTTGTCGCGATTGTTCAGCTCGACCATAATTTAAATATTATTAGTTCCTATACAGGATGGATTTTTAGTGAAGAAAAACTTCGAAAAAAGCTGGAATTACTTCCACATTAAAAAAAGCGACTTAAGTCGCTTTTTTTAATGTTTCAAATGATCTTCTTGATTAATTAAATGGCTATACTTCGGATTATTTGTACGCATTTCATGAAGGCGTACACCATGATTATTAATCCATGATCGTACCACTTGCTCAGTCATTTCCTCACCTTGATAACGCCCTGATTTTGCATAAGTTGTTTGAAAATCTTCCCAAAGTAATTCAACCCACGCACGTGCTTGTCCGTAAGAAAGCTTGTCATTCTTATCTAATAATTCTTTCGTTAATGCTTCATAAATATCATTCATGTTCTAATCTCCTTTTCCCTATTTATCCCTTCATTTCTAAAGGATAGTTTCTTCTGTTTTGCACATTCTATAAGTGATACTTCTTAAAGAGGTATCAACTGATGATGAGGAGGGCGTTCGCAATGGGTAAACAAGCCGAATTTTGGTCTGAGTCAAAAAACAACAGCAAAATCGACGGTCAGCCGAAAGCGAAATCACGCTTCGCTTCGAAGCGACCTAACGGCACAATTAACACGCACCCACAAGAACGTATGCGTGCTGCAAATCAGCAGGAAGAGTAATACAGTTACAACCTAAAAAATTAACTTCCTACACGAGGTGATAAAGATGAGCTACCGTGATCGTTTAGATAGTCGTTCTGAATTATTTAACCATACGTGGACTCGTCCGAAACATGCGAAAGCGCAAGTTAACGGACAGACGCAGCAAACCCAGTCTCTCATTATATTGGCCAACGAATGTAAAAAACGCCAATTTTAGAATCTCCTATCTCCTTTAACGCCTACCAAAGATGAAAACCAGAGAGATATTTGCTCTCTGGTTTTTATTTTTCTTGCAATAAGGAAATTGGTATTCCAATCTCTTCATTATCATTTTGTTTATAACCCCAAGCGAATACCCCATTGAAGTAAGTAATTTTAAATAATATACCAGGTTCTTCTATTAATTCATATGTTTCACCAATATGGAATTTGTTTATATCAGTCATATAAGCGCGAGCCATTGCCATCTTTCTCATTAATACATCGAACTCATTTACAATTCCAAGCTGTTCAGCCTTTATTGCTTGCTCCTTCAAATCCCCAATTTCTTCTCTAAGCTCATGTGGTGTCATTTCACTGTAGCGTTTTGGCATATTCATCTCATTATTCCCCTCATCCCTCTTCACGTTTCATTTGTAAAAATATCTCTATCTCATCAATAGAGAATCCTTTTCGATATAACGCTTGTTTCATCTTGTTTTCAAATGTCCATCCATCATACTTCTTATATTTCTCATAATACTTATTCCCATGATAGTGTAACGCTTCTTGTTGCTTTTCGTCATCTCTTTCGTCTTTCAATTCTTCCAAACAAATTTGAATTACTTCTCTAGAATACCCTTTTCGAACAAGCATCTCATCCAACTTTAGCTTCATTTGTAAAAAAGAATGCTTTTGATAAGATTTTTTTTTCTTTTCTATGAGAAACAAGGCATTCTCAATTTGCTTTTCCTTCGGATATTCTTGTAAACTATGCATAATAATTAAATCCTGAACACCTTTATTTAACAACTCTCTTTTAATAACAGTTGGACCTTTTCGATTCACATTACTTTGCGTTCGCGTATATAAAACCGCGTACTCTTTATCATTAATATATCGGTCATGTAATAATTTCGAAACGACTTCAGAGATGATGGCCTGTCCCACTTCTTTTTTTCGTAAAAAATCTTCTATTTCTTGTTTTGTTCTCATTTGATAGGATAAATAGGAGATTGCTTGTAAATATGCTTTTTGTACCTCTTCATTGTACAAAATATTTCCTAACTCTATTTCATCAATTTCTAAGCCTTTTTGTAATCCATGTTTCATTAAGATTACTTGATCCACACTAAACCCGTACTCTTCACCTTGGCCTTTATCAATATAAATATTAAATCGTTCTTTCGATCGCTTTTGTACTTCTATTTTTGTAATGACAGCCATACTCTCACCTCCCTATTATTTTAACATAGTCGAGGAACATTTTTTCTTTTCAAGAATATATATAATGAGGAGGAAATGATTATGAAAATCGCAATTTCTGGTGGCACTGGTTTTATTGGTAAATACCTCTCTACTTTTTTTATTCAAAAAGGATATATGGTCTACATTCTTACTCGAAAGAAAACTACTAGAACCTCAAACCATAACCTTCAATACGTACACTGGACACCAGATTTATCTACCTTTCCACTCTCCTCTATCGATGTAGTCATTAATCTAGCTGGAGAATCTATCAATAGTAGATGGACAAAAAAACAAAAAGAAACAATATTAAACAGTAGAATTCAAACAACAAAAGGACTTATTCAACAACTACAAGTAATGGAAACAAAACCACATACATTTATTAATGCAAGTGCTATTGGATACTACGGAACATCTGAAATAGAGTCTTTTACTGAGCAACAAGAAACTCCCGGAAATGATTTTTTAGCAGAAACAGTATTTTTATGGGAGCAAGAAGCAGCTAAAGCATGTTCTCTCGGAATAAGAACAATTTACACAAGATTTGGCGTTGTATTAGGTGCAGATGGCGGAGCCTTGCCAAAGATGTTACTTCCCTATCAATTCTATATCGGCGGCACCATTGGTTCTGGGAAGCAATGGTTATCATGGATTCATATAGACGATGTCGTTCGTATGATGGATTTCATCATACACAAAAAAGAAATTGATGGCCCTCTTAATATGACAGCACCAACACCTATAAGAATGAAGGAATTTGGAAAAACCATCGCTGCCGCAACGAGAAAACCACATTGGCTGCCTGTCCCTTCATTTATGCTTCACGCCTTATTAGGTGAGATGAGCATACTTGTACTAGAAGGGCAACATGTATTACCTAGTAAAGCAATTAAACATGGATACCAATACACATTTCCGGCAATAGACCATGCATTACAAAATATACTTTCGCATACAATGTAGTACTTCTAAAACAAAATTTTACATGGGCCCTTTTAAAACTTTCATTTTCTAGGATCCGAAGCATTACCATACAAATAACCTTTCAGTTACTTTCCCTTAACTTCCATTAGCATTATAAAGTAACAGAAATGAGGTACCTATGAAAATATTGCTCAAACAAGCCATTGTATACCCTATTACATCTCCAAAGTTTCAAGGCGATGTACTCGTTACAGAAGAGCGAATTACCGAGGTCAAACCTTTTATTCAACCTACTCAAGATATGACCGTTATAGATGCACGGGCACTCCATCTCTTACCTGGCTTTATTGATGTCCATACTCACCTTGGTCTCTATGATGAAGGTACTGGTTGGGCTGGAAATGATGCCAATGAAACATCTGAAGTTTCAACACCACATATTCGTTCTTTAGATGGTATCCACCCTTTCGATATTGCCTTTCAAGACGCTGTGCAAAATGGAATTACAACCGTTCACGTTATGCCTGGTAGTCAAAATATTATCGGGGGTACTACTTGTGTAATAAAAACAGCTGGAACTTGTATTGATCATATGATTATTCAAGAACCTGCTGGTTTAAAGATTGCCTTTGGAGAAAATCCTAAAAAGGTCCATAGTAATGGAACGAAAGAATCCATAACACGTATGGGGATTATGGGGTTACTACGGGAATCATTCTATGAAGCACAACACTACGGGCACGAAGCTGATTTTCGAATGCTTCCTATTTTAAAAGCATTACGTCGTGAAATACCCGTACGTATCCACGCTCACCGAGCAGATGATATTAGTTCTGCGCTACGCTTTGCAACGGAATTCAACCTCGATCTACGTATTGAACATTGTACAGAAGGACACTTTCTTGTTGAAGAGCTTTCGAAACACAATTTGAAGGTTTCAGTTGGTCCCACTCTGACACGCCGTTCTAAAATCGAACTAAAAAACAAGACATGGGATACTTACCATATATTATCCAAAAATGGTGTGGAAGTTTCTATAACGACAGACCATCCTTATACACCCATTCAATATTTAAATATTTGTGCTGCTGTTGCAGTAAGAGAAGGGTTAGATGAGAAAACAGCACTAGAAGGAATCACCATATTCCCAGCGCGAAATTTGCGTTTAGAGGATAGAATTGGAAGTATCGAGGTTGGAAAAGACGCCGATCTCGTGTTATGGACTCATCATCCTTTTCATTATTTAGCCAAGCCTGTACTAACTATGATTGATGGAAAAATAATTTACAAAAAAAATAAAAAAAACTAGTTTATTTTTTTGACTAGATAAAGTATTATACGATTATAAACTGAATGAAACCATAATCAATTTGTGTCGTGATTATCATTTTCAAATTGATGAATGGGGAAGGCAAATGGTGCGCCACCAGCGTTAGAAACTGGTTCTAGTGGGTTCGATTCCCACCCCGAAATTTTTTAAAGATTGATATAAAAATTTCGAGGGTGGGGTGTTTTTTCGTCATGCTACCCTCGTGTGAGGAGGAGTTAGTATGTTGAAAAAACGCGACTTACACGACAGCCACGTTCTATACGAGTTAATGGTGGATCCAGCTGTCTTCCCTTTTGTGCGTCAAAAGGCTTATTCTTATGAAGAATATTTATTCTTAACGAAACAAACAATTGAAGCTGAAGAGCGTGGTGAATTAATTTCACGCACAATTTTAGATGAATGGGGTAACCCCATCGGAACAATTACTTTATTTGATGTGCAAGAAAAAGCTGGGTTTCTCGGGACATGGCTCGGCAAACCATATCATGGAAAAGGCTATAATAAATTAGCAAAAGATTCATTTTTTAGTGAACTTTTCTATGAATTAGATATTGAAACAATCTTCATGCGTATTCGTAAAATAAATATTCGTTCTATTAAAGCTGCAGAAAAACTGCAATATGTAAATCTAGCAAACGAAACAAGAAAAGCCGTATATGATGAAATTAACGCAAACGAAGAAGTATATAACTTATATGAAATTCCAAAAGATCAATACACACTTGCTACAATGCGAGATACAACCTTCCAAGATGCTCATCAATTAAAAGAAGCATAATCTAAATTTTCTGAAATGATAATCAATCATTAACATTTTCCATATGCGTATATCCCCTCATGTCTTTGGAAACGATAAATAGTAACTTTAAGACACGAGGTGATTTGTAATGGATAAAAAGAAACGTGATAAAGCAAAAAATACATTATCTAGTACACAAGAAGTTCTCTATCAACGAGAATTTCAAAAAGCAGATCGTGCAGCAGGATATCGCTCGAAAAGCATTTAAAGTGAAAATGAATAATTAGAAGTTTCCCCCCTAATTATTCATTTTCATTACATAATTTTCTCGACTGATAGAAGTAAGCAAAAAGGACCCTTATACATAAGGGTCCTTTTTGCTGTGGACAACTTTATCCACAAAACCAACGAAATTGTTAGTAATTTTCAAAAACATTTAATATTTTTCTATATTAAAGTATATATCAGCTGTTTTAATTGTGGATATTTTTCTAAAAATTGTGGACAATGTGGATATAGTTGTTAATATTCCGACTTTACTGTTTAATGAAAGCGCAATCCTTTTGTGGATAACTAGCTGAATTTTCTTTGAAAATAATAAAGAACCCTCTTTACATATACAAAGAGGGTTTCATATTAAGTAAAAGATTGTGCAAGAGCAGGTGATTTAATAGGTATATGCCGCGGTTCTGCATGATTTTCTGCCAAAATTGCATCTACAATATGACCAGCTGGCTCTGGAAGATAGATGCTTTTCATTGCTTCTTTCATTTGAAGAAGCTTCACATCATCTTGTAATAATGCCTCTGTTTTTGCAAAAACCTCACTATCATCGCGAATGACAACTGCTGCTCCTTTTTTTTCAAAGTACATCGCATTTTCATTTTCTTGTCCTGGAACAGGTTTATATAAAATGACAGGTACTTGCAACGCTGCTGCTTCACTTAATGTTATTCCGCCTGGCTTCGTAATCATACACGAAGTAACTCGGAATAATTCATCAATATTTTCAACATACCCAAACACTTTTAATGCATCGGAATTTTGATTCTGTAAACTTAATAAATCCTGTTTTAAAGCTTCATTTTTCCCACAAACGACAACTACTTGTAAATTAGGCACTGACATAAATGATTGGCATAGTTCTTTTACATTTCCTAATACCCCATGAGCACCTGCTACAATTAGTAAAATCTTTTTATTCTTACATAACTGATATTTATTATATATGATGTCTGGATTTACCTTTAACTCAAAACTACTCCGAATTGGAATTCCTGTTTCAACAATTTGTTCCGCAGGTACACCGATATCAACCATCAATTCTTTCACGTGATCCGTTGCAACAAAATAACGATCTACTTCTCGATGAATCCATATTTTGTGCACGCAAAAATCAGTTAATACGTTATAGACAGGAATTGAAATCCCTGTTTGTTTCTTCAATTCTGGTACAGCGATAATTGGAAATGTATTAATTACAATATCTGGTTTCTCCACCTGTAACAGTGTTTTCAAACGTTTTCTTCCAAAGTTCGCATACCAAGATGCTATTTTCTTATCATAAATTTTTTCTACCCCGTAATAAAACAAACGATATAATTCTTTTCCTATTGTATAACTTTTTAAATATAGATATTTTGTAATGTCAGTTATAAATGGATGTGATTCTCCAAACAAGTCGCATACAATAACATCTTCAATTCCTTTTTGGCGAAATGTTTGTTCTAATGTTTTTGCTACTTGCACATGACCATTACCGTAATGTGCAGTTAATATTAAAACCTTGGGGTTTTTTATCAAACAAATCCACTCCTAGCTTTTTGTTTCTCCATATTGCATATACGACAATAGGAAAAACATTTTCCTTAAAAATTACATAAACAGATTCTAATAATTCCCTTTTCAGCTATGTACCTGTCGTGGATATGCAAAGCATATAAGATTGACCCCTTAATCCTATCTGTGCTCATATCTTTACATTATACTTTCCTATAAGAGCTTTCGCAATAACTTACAAATGTTCTCTATTCCATGATACTCACTCTTTTACTTCTTAATTCTTTTTACTATTTTGATTTCCCTTTACAATTATGTAAATTTCTCCACTTATTCCGTACAAAATTATGGATATTCTACTTTCAGTATACTCTTTTATCAATATATACTCTAGATTTTATTGTAAAGAAAGCAAAAAGCCTAATCCAATATTTGGATTAGACCGCTTGTAAAATATGTTTAGCATGTTCTACATTTTTCTCAGTAGGTGGTTCTACATTTGCGAGTGGATACTTATGTCCAAGCGCCTCCCATTTATATACACCAAGCTTGTGATATGGTAACACTTCAACTTTTTGAACATTAGACAGACTTTGAATAAAGCTAGATAGTTTTTGTAGATCCTCTTCATTATCCGTAACACCAGGAACTAATACGTGTCGTACCCAAATCGGTTTATCCTTATTCGATAAATAACGAGCGAATTGTAAAATATGTTCATTTGGTTTCCCTGTTAATTTACGATGCTTTTTGGAATCGATATGTTTCAAATCCAATAAAACTAAATCTGTATAATCCATTAAAATATCTAGCTTACTTTGGAATTCTGGTTCCTCAGAATAACAACCACCAGAAGAGTCGATTGTTGTATGGATACCAGCCTCTTTACACTTTTTAAACAACTCAATTAAAAAGTCTAGCTGTAATAATGGCTCTCCACCGCTAACTGTTATACCGCCTCCGGAGGCTTCAATAAATGGAAGGTAACATGTCACATCCTGCATCACTTCTTCAACTGTTATTTCTTTACCTTTACCGATTTCCCAAGTATCAGCATTATGACAATATTGACAACGTAATAAACACCCTTGTGTAAATATGACATAACGAATCCCTGGGCCATCAACAGTACCACAAGACTCTACAGAATGTATTCTTCCTTTTACCATGTTACTTCCTCCTTTATTGAAACAGCCTCCCTTCGCTATATATTAAGAGCGAAGGGACACTTTTTTCATTTACATGCTTTCATGCATTGTACGGTTAATTACATCAATTTGTTGTTCACGAGTTAATTTAATAAAGTTTACAGCGTAACCAGATACGCGAATTGTTAATTGTGGATATTTCTCAGGATGTTCCATTGCATCCATTAATGTTTCACGATTAAATACGTTAATATTTAAGTGATGGCCTTCTTTTACTGCATAGCCATCAAGCATAGATACTAAGTTACGTACTTGTACATCATCTTCTTTACCAAGTGCTTTTGGAATAATAGAGAATGTATTAGAAATACCATCTTGTGCATCTTCATATGGTAATTTAGCTACAGATAATAATGAAGCTAATGCACCTTTTGTATCACGTCCGTGCATTGGATTTGCACCTGGTGCAAATGGTTCTCCAGTACGGCGTCCATCTGGAGTGTTACCAGTTTTCTTACCGTATACAACGTTAGATGTAATAGTTAAAATTGACATTGTATGAACGGAATTACGATATGTTTTATGTTTACGAAGTTTATTCATAAATGTTTTCACGAGATTTACAGCGATTTCATCTACACGATCATCATTGTTACCGTATTTAGGGAAGTCTCCTTCAATTTCGAAGTCCACTGCAATACCGTTTTCATCACGGATTGGTTTTACTTGTGCGTATTTAATTGCACTTAATGAGTCTGCTACTACAGATAGACCCGCGATACCTGTTGCCATTGTACGAAGAACATTCGTATCATGAAGTGCCATTTCAATACGTTCATAGCTATATTTATCATGCATGTAATGGATAACATTTAGTGTGTTTAAATATAGACCCGCTAACCATTCCATTGTCATATCAAACTTATGCATAACTTCTTCGTAATTTAATACTTCAGAAGTAATTGGTGCGTACTCAGGACCAACTTGTGCTTTTGATTTTTCATCTTTACCACCGTTAATCGCATATAATAATGCTTTCGCTAAGTTTGCACGAGCTCCGAAGAACTGCATTTGCTTACCGATTCTCATTGCAGATACACAACAAGCAATTCCGTAATCATCGCCGTAATCAGCACGCATAATGTCATCATTTTCATATTGAATTGCTGATGTTTTGATGGACATTTTCGCACAGTAGTTTTTAAAGTTCTCTGGTAATTGTTTAGACCAAAGAACTGTTAAATTCGGTTCTGGAGCTGGTCCTAAATTATCTAATGTATGCAAGAAACGGAATGAGTTCTTTGTTACTAATGGACGACCATCTAATGCAATACCACCGATAGATTCAGTTACCCAAGTTGGGTCACCAGAGAATAATTCATTATAATCAGGTGTTCTTGCGAATTTCACAAGACGTAATTTCATAATGAAGTGATCTACAATTTCTTGTACTTCTTCTTCTGTTAAAGTACCATTTGCTAAATCTCTTTCAATGTAAATATCTAAGAATGTAGAAGTACGTCCAAGACTCATTGCAGCTCCGTTTTGCTCTTTAATCGCCGCAAGATATGCGAAGTATAACCATTGGAACGCTTCTTGTGCATTTGTTGCTGGTTTAGAAATATCGAAACCATGAGAAGCAGCCATTTGTTTTAGTTCTTGAAGTGCACGCATTTGCTCAGATAATTCTTCGCGTAAACGCATTGTATCTTCGCTCATTACACCACCAGTTAAATTCAAATCA
Source organism: Bacillus sp. AY2-1 (assembly GCF_008368965.1). Lineage (NCBI taxonomy): Bacteria > Bacillati > Bacillota > Bacilli > Caryophanales > Bacillaceae > Bacillus > Bacillus sp. AY2-1. The sequence continues at coordinate 28,849 of NZ_QPEL01000060.1, forward strand.
GCTTTTTTCGCTTCAATTAAATGATCAATACCATATAATGCTACGCGTCGATAGTCACCGATAATGCGTCCACGACCGTATGCATCTGGAAGACCAGTAATAACGCCTGATTTACGTGCATTTCTCATTTCTGGTGTATAGGCATCGAATACACCTTGGTTATGAGTTTTTCTCCAATCTCTAAAAATACGACTAAGTTCTTTGTCCATTTCGTATCCATAAGATTCACAAGCTTGCTCCGCCATACGAATACCACCATATGGTTGTAAAGAACGTTTAAATGGTTTATCAGTTTGGAAACCGACTACCTTTTCAATATCTTTATTTAAGTATCCTGGGTCATGTGATGTAATAGAAGAAACAATTTTTGTATCCATATCAAGAACGCCACCGTTTTCACGTTCTTTTGTTGTTAAATCCATTACTTGATCCCAAAGTTGTTTCGTTGCTTCAGTTGCTTCTGCTAAGAAAGATTCGTCTCCTTCGAAAACGTTTACATTATTTAAAATGAAATCGCGAACATCAATCTCTGCTTTCCATTTTTCACCTTTAAAGTTTTCCCATGCGTTTTTAACATTTTCTAATACTTGAGTCATCCTAATCTCCTCCATTTTTGATTAGTACAGGACTAAGATTTTTTATATAACAGCTTACACACTTAGAATACTACTTTTTTAAGAAAGTGAACGAAATAGTTGTGACATGTTTGTGAAAAGTTGAGCAAACCACTATATATATAGTGGTAACTTCATTTAAAAGTCTTTAAAATTAACCCTTTCCTTAATTGTATTTTTTTGGTATTCTTATATACGAGTCCTATTTTGTAATATAAGAACAATACCCATTGTAGAGCTGTAATACTCTTATCTCCTAATCTGTTATAGTTTTTATAACAGAACAAAAAAGTGTACACATGTTGTACACTTTTTTGTTACTTCTATAAAACATCTCTTTTTCTATTGCCATCATAGAATCCGCCACGATTGTCTGTTAATGCAATTATTTGCTCTAGTCCCTCTATATGATCACCTATAATTCGAAGTACAGCTGGAGGATGACCTATTTTTGCAAAATGTTCACTGGGACGAATACGGTTCATCTTATCAACCTCAACACGATATACACACGCAATTTCAAATCCAGAAAGAAGAGCCTTCACTTGTGCTACACAAGGTGACAATAAAGATTTATACCCAATTGCTTTCAAACACTTGTGGCTAAATGCATTAGGTACCGCAATAAGTGATCCTACCCCTAAATCCTTTCTATCACAAGCTAAATTTAGTGCATACTTAAACGCAGTTACAAGATGAAGTGGTACTCTTAGATCTAAATAATGATTTAAATCATTTAATGCGACGTCCTTTCCATCTGCAATAGCTTTTGCAAAAGGATATAGCTCCCTAGCTGGAATAACAAAATCACCATCTATAAATAACACAATTTCTCCTTTTGCAAAATAAGTTCCAAGTGAACGCCCTACATCGTTTCCAAGGGCTTCTTTATATACAATTGTCGTTGCGCCCTTGTCTTTTGCAATCGTTGCTGTTTTATCTGACGAACCATTTACGACGACGATGATTTCAAAAGGTTCAATTTTACGAAGCTCTTCTATAACGTTTCCAATTGTTTTCTCTTCATCTTGTACAGGAATAACAACCGATAGTTGCTTTCCTTTATACAAATTGGATGTAACGCCCCATCCTTGATAAAAATCTTCGAAATTTAAAGTATGATAGACGCTATTCCTTTTCCTATTTCCATCATAATATCCCCCGCGTGTATCACTGCTTACTATCCGTTCCGCAACAGCTTCTATATGATCACCTATCATTCTTCTTTCAGATTGAGAAAGGCTCGTGCCATATGCAGCATGTTCAACCGGTCGAAATTTATTCGGCGTAATAACATCAATAGCACAATGACGGCTAATTCTCCATTTACTTTGTGCTATACGTAAATGAGCTACAATAGGATTAACTAAACATTCGTATCCAATACTCTGGACGACTTCTTTCGTCAACGCATGAGGTACAGATAATAAAGAATCTATTTTTAATTCTTCACGCTCTAACATTGCATTTAATATTTGACGCCACACTGTAACAGAATGGGGTTTTTGTTTCTTTAAAAACAATGCGTCCAAATTATTTAAAACGATGTCAGTCTGATCATGTAAAATCGGATTAAGAAACAATTGTAATTTTGAAGTTGGAATAGCAAAGTCCCCATCTATAAATAGTAATACATCACCTATCGCATATTTTGCGCCAACTGCACGTCCAACATCGTTTCCTAATAGTTCTGTATGCCTGATTACTTTACATCCTAACCGATTAGCAACCTCTTCTGTACCATCATTACAACCATTTGCTATTACAATAATCTCTACTGGATTTAACGGTTTTACCGATTGAATAACGTCTGAAATTGTATCCACTTCATTACTTGCAGGAATAATAACTGATAGCGACTTAGCCATTGTTTTCTTCATGAAACCACTTAATAGTTTCTTTCAATCCTTGTTCCCACGTTACTGTCGCTTGAAATTGAACAAGCTCTCTTAACTTCGTTACGTTCGGCCTTCTATTTGGAATTTCTTCAAAGCCATGTGGATATACTTCCTCAAAAGGAACTTGTATAATTTTTGAAGAAGATTTCGTTAGTTTTTTAATTGTTTCTGCTACTTCTTTTATACTCTTTTCGTTCTCGGAACCTATATTAATAATCTCACCATTTACCTTCTCATCCATTGCTCGAATCGTTGCCTCTACCGCATCACTTACATACGTAAAGCAACGTGTCTGCTTTCCATCTCCATATACGAGAATATCTTCTCCTTGCAGGGCCGCACTGATAAATCGCGGGATTACCCCTGCATACGGACCATCTTTCGCTCTTGGACCATAAATATTAAAATAACGAACAATTGTTACCGGTAAACCTTCTAATGCGTAGCCTAAACATAATGTTTCTTCTAATGTTTTACACACTGCATAACTCCAACGTATTTTAGAAGTTGCCCCGTACAATCGGTCCCCTTCTTCTGAGAAAGGCGGTTTGCCCTTGCCATATACTTCGGAAGTAGATGCAAAAACTACTTTCTTCTTTCCTTTTAATGCTGCTTGTAAAATGTTTCTCGTTCCATCAAAATTCGTTTCAATGAGCTCTATACTTTTTTCCATTGTCGTTTTAACACCTAAAATTGCTGCTAAATGAAACACTACATCATGTTGATTTACTAACTCATAAATAGAATTTTTGTCTAAAACACTTATTGGAATAACCCGCATCTCTCTCATTAGCTCATTATGATACTTATTTTTCCCTTTATAGAAGTTATCCACAATCGTGACTTCATAACCCCTTCTCACCAACTCTTCAGCTAAATGAGATCCAATAAATCCGGCCCCACCTGTAATTAAACATTTCTTACTCATACACTCACCTTCTTTATAATTCCCCTTGTATCTATTACTCGGTTCATTCCTTTAAAAAGCTTCCAATCGATATTAGAATGATCAGTTAAAATTAAAATACAACCTGCCTCTTTAACTGTTTGTTCATCCAAGGCAACGGATTGATACACCTTATCTCCAATTTCTGCAGAAGAAATATATGAATCATGGTATTTTATCTTGTATCCTTCTTTTATTAGTAATTGAATAATTGGCAAAGCCGGTGATTCCCTCAAATCATTTACATCTTTCTTATACGCGATTCCTACAATTAAAACTAGTCCGGGTGATTGCACCATGCCCTTTACTTTCCGGACAATTTTCTCTGGCATTTCTTCATTAATTACATGTGCCGCCTCAATTAATTGACTAATTGCCCCATTCTTTTTTATTCTCCATTGAAAATATAAAGGATCTACGGGAATACAGTGCCCCCCTATCCCTGGTCCTGGCCAATACGGAGTAAATCCAAACGGTTTTGTAGATGCCGCTTCAATAACCTCATAAAAATCAATCCCTAAACTTTCACATAGTGTGTTTAACTCATTTACTAAAGAAATGTTAACTAAGCGCTGAATATTTTCAAATAGCTTACACATCTCTGCTACTTTCGGAGAGCTAACAGGTACAACTACGTCAAAAATGCTACTATATAAATCCTGTACTTTTTGTTTGCACTTTTCTGTTTGTCCACTAATAACTTTTGGAATAGCTTGAACTGAATATTGACTATTTGCTGGATCAATTCTCTCAGGAGAATATCCAATATAGAAATCTTCTCCTACCTTTTTGCCGGCTTGAGAAATAATAGGAATAATAACTTCCTCAAGTGTGCCTGGGTATGTGGAACTTTCAAAAATGAAGGTTTGTCCTTTTTGGAGATTTTGTTGTATATAATGCGAAGCTGAAATGAGGGCACTTAAATCTGGTTCTCTTCGTTCATTAATTGGAGTTGGAACAGTAACAATAACATAATCACTATTTTGGAAATCAGTAATACCTTTATCTGGTGTATTTACTATTAATTTATTTTTAGTCAATAAACTTTGTAACACTTTAGAAGAAACATCTGGAATATAACTTTCTCCTTTTATAATCGATTCTATTTTTCTAGTATCTTTATCTAATCCTAGTACGGTATATCCTCTTTCTGCAAAATGGACTGCTAAAGGAAGACCAACATACCCTAATCCAATAATAGCTACTTTACTACTAGCATTCATCTGTATTCTTTTCTTCCTTTCTCAATTGTTGAATAATGTCTCTATCGCGATCTCCATCCGTAAAACTCCCACGTTCGTCTGTATATTGTAATAGATAAGCAATCGCCTCAAGTTGATCACCGAAAATACGGTCAAATGCCGGAATACGTCCATTTACAAACCCATGTTGCTCCGGGCGTACCCGATTGGTTTTTATAACATCTACAAATTCTACTGCTGTAATAGAAAAAACCTCCAAAATAGCTTTCATTTGGGCTAATGGCGGAATAACAAGCGAGTCATATCCTATTTTCTCTATTACCCTTTTATGCATAGCATGTGGTACTGCCGTTAATGAGTTATTCCATAAATCCGGTCTTTTCGCTACTAAATTCACAAAATATTTCCCCATACTAATTGGATCTGCAGGATGAAACATATCTAATAAGCATTGTAAATCATTTAAAACCACGTCACTTCCATCTTCAACAGCTTGCAAAAATGGAGTGAGTTTTTTTGCTGGAATAACAAAATCACCATCAACGAATAAACAAATATCTGCCGTAGCATGCATGGCACCTATCGCTCGTGCTACATTATGTCCAAGCGCCTTCGTAAATTCAACAACAATAACATTTTCTAGCTTTGCGTGTTTAACAGTCTCAAAATCTGCGCCATTCGCGACAACAATAATTTCATCTACCCCTGCTTTTTTCACTTCTTGTATAACAGATCTTATCGTCATTTTTTCTTCTGACACTGGTATAATCGCACTATATTTCGCTTTTTCCTTCTTTAATACAACGGGTTTATAGTTCCCTATAAACTCTCTATCCCTGTTTCCCTCCGAAAAACCGCCGCGTTTACCATATGTTTCGATTACGTATTGTAAAGCACGTAAATGATCACCCATAATACGGCTAGTCGCTTTCGGATAAGGAGAACCAGGTGATGTTCCCGTATGCACAGGACGAACCTTATTTGTGTGAATTACATCGACCGAAGCCGTATCAACAATATCTACTCCTCTAGACATCGCCATCGCTTGAAATAGTGCTGGATCTGCTAAATTCCACCACCCAAGTTTCTCGATAACTTTCCTGTTCATCGCATGTGGAATTGCGATTAAAGATCCAACAACAAGCTCCTTTTTATTCAAATAACGATTCAACATGAACTTTCCAACTGTCGTATAATGTGGTCTCATCTTTAAATAAACCGACCATGTTAAATTATTCACAACAATTTGATGCCCTTGTTGAATCCCTTTCACGAAACGTTGTAACTCTTTACTATCAATAACAATATCACCATCTAAAAACAAGACAATTTCACCTTTTGCTTCTCTAGCTCCAATAGCCCGTCCAACATCATTGCCAAGAGAATGTTTATAATAAATCATGTGACAATGATGTTGTAACGCTATTTTTTTCGTCCCATCTGTTGACCCATTATCTACCACGATAATTTCGTAAGGCTCGAGCTTCTCCACTTCTACTAAAACTTGCGATAAAGTACTCGCTTCATTGTGCGCTGGAATAACAACTGATACTCTCATACTTGTATCACGCTTACCCTTCCAATCGAACATAAGCAATAATAGGAGTACGCACAATTACATCTTCCGGTGGTCCATAAGAAGGAGAAGTACGCACAATTATCGCCCCATCTGTCACAGATAAAAGAATGCCTGTAACAATTTCTACAGCTGTCACAACTTGCACTAGCTCACCAACATGGTTACGTAATTCATCAGTAAATAACATATATAACTCTCCTTTCTTACACTTCTTTAATTGATATAATGCTTGTAAATGGTAATAAAACTTCAGTTCCTATTCCTTCTTGCAATGTTAAGAAATCATCACCAACTGCTACAATAACGCCTGTTAATTGTCCAACCGTCACCGTAATTTCTACGTTTTTACCTAAATACTGCTTTGCAATTTCTTTAAAAGGTGATGTATTGCATTCTTTTAAAATATTACAAATAATAGATTGAAATTGGCTTGATTTTATAAATTCTTCCGTAGCTTGCTTAGAGTTTCTTTGAATAAACCTTGCAAAGTTTTGCGAAAATAAAAGTCGTTCCACAGCAGGCAATAATTTGTCATCTAAAAAATAGCCTAATTGTCTATTAAATAATCTTGATAACTTATGCCAATATTTTCCGAACAGACACATACACTTCTCCTCCTATTATTTTTAGATTAAAAAATTTTACATCCATACATCTTAATGTATACAAAACAGATATTTTTGTGATAGGTAAGACATACATTTTCTAAAAGAAATATTTGTTTAAGGGCATAAAAAAAACTATCCAAAAGGATAGTTTCTTACACTTCAATATTCCGCAACATTGTATAAATGTCGTTATTCACTTTACCAAACGATTTAATGTTGTTTTGGATGTTAGATAATAAAACGACATACACACTTCCGCTTTTACTAAATCCATTTAAGCAATTCCATCCTGGCATTACACCGTGATTCGAATAACTTCCTGGGTCTACGTACCATCCAAATCCGTAATCTTTTTTTCCGCCTGTAAACATTTGATCATAGCTCTCTTTTGAAATTAACTTTCCAGAGAAGAGTGCTTCGTTAAATAAATATAAATCATGTGCACTCGTATATATATCACCACAACCATATAGTTGTGACATGCTCGGAATATTAGGTGTTGTCATATTGTTATTTACTATTTTATAACCCGTTGATGGGAATCTTGTTTGTTCTAATTCTGTGCCAAAACCAGAATGTTTCATACCCACAGTAGCAAAAATATGTTGTTTAATATATTCTTCGAGCGGCTGTCCACTTACCTTCTCGGCAATGTATGCAAGTATAGAGTAGTTCGAATCGGAATACTTCCACTTCTCTCCTGGACCACCAATACGCTTTTGATTTCCTATTCGCTTTATCAGTTCTTCATGAGAAATATCTTCTTTTCCCTGCTCATATTCTGGAATCCCTGATGTATGTGTTAATAGATGTTTTAGCTGAATACTATTACCTTGTGGAAAATCTGGAATATACTTCGCAACAGTATCTTCTACTTGTAATTTTTTTTGATCTTTCAACTGCATAATAGCGGTTGCTACAAACGCCTTTGAAATAGAACCAATATAAAAAGTCGTCTCTGAATTATTGGGTACTTGCTGCTCTTTATTTGCCATACCGTACCCTTTATTCAGAAGAACTTTTCCGTTCTTCACAATAACAGCTGTCCCGCTAAATCCTGCGTTTTGTAAATACTGGTCCAATTGAGCGTTTTCATTAATTTCTTGAGGTGGTCCTTCAGTAGGCTGTTCCGCAGCTTGCGCTTGCTTCACTTGTTCTTCCTGCTCTTTTTGTTTTTGTTCTTCTTGCTTCTTTTTTTCTTCTTCTTTCTTTTTTAGCTCTTCTTGTTTCTTCATTTCTGCTGCCGCTTTTAAAGTTTCTTCTTTCTTATTATGCTCAACAATTTTTGTATACATGAAATATACAAGTGATAATAGTAAGACGAGAATGATTGTCCTTTTTATGTATACAATCGGCCGATGTGCTTTCCCATTCGCATTATTTTTTTCCTGATCCATAATTGCTTTTTTCCCCTTACTCACCAATAATTTAATTCCTCTACTAAAGATTTATTTTAGTAGATTATGGATAATCCATTCTATATCATCCCTACTTTATCACGCACTGCAGATATTACCAACCCATATGTACAAAAAAGAAAAAGAAAATTTACAAAAGTAAGATTCCCTTTAAATTATTAAAAAAAAAGAGGATATCCTGTAAAAAATTGATGTTATCAATCTTTTTGGACATCCTCTTATCTCATTATTTATACGTGTTTTTTCATATCATCGGCAACAGATTCAACATTTGTACCTACGATAACTTGTACACTTGTGTCACTTAATTTCATAACGCCTTTTGCACCGGCACGTTTTAATGCTGCTTCGTTTACTTGACTAGCATCTTTTACTTGTAAGCGTAGACGTGTTGCACAGTTATCAATAACTGTTAAGTTTTCTTTTCCACCTAGAGCTGCTACGTAAGTTTCACCAATTGAACCTGCAACTGGTGCATCCACATCTTCAACTAACTCATCGTCATCTTCACGACCTGGAGTTTTTAAGTTGAACTTCTTAATTAAGAAGTAGAATACTGCAAAGTAAATTGCTGCATAAATTAAACCGATACCTGCTAATAATACAGGTTTTGTTGCAATACCAAAGTTAATAACATAATCAATAGCACCTGCGCTAAATGTGAAACCATCACGAATGCCAAGTGATGTTGTTATGAATAAAGAAAGACCTGTTAATACTGCATGCACACCATATAATACTGGTGATAAGAACATGAATGAGAATTCGATTGGCTCTGTAATACCAGTTAAGAATGAAGTTAATGCTAAACCAGCTAACATACCAGTAACTGCTTTGCGTTTTTCTGGTTTAGCAGCCGCAATCATTGCGAAACACGCTGCTGGTAAACCAAACATCATAACTGGGAAGAAACCAGTCATAAACATACCTGCTGATGGATCTTTTGCAAAGAAACGAGCAATATCACCATGAACAAGATCACCAGCTGCATTTGTAAAGTCACCAAGTACAAACCAGAAATAAGTGTTCATTACGTGATGTAAACCGATTGGAATTAATAAACGGTTTAATAATCCGAATAACCCTGCACCGATTGAACCTAGGTTTACAATACCGTGTGACACTGCATCAATACCAGTTTGGATTGTTGGCCAAATTTGACCAAATAATAATCCTAAAAGAAGCATTACAATAGACGTAATGATCGGTACGAAACGTTTTCCAGCGAAGAATCCTAACCATTCTGGTAGTTTAATCTTATGGAATTTGTTGTATAGTAATCCAGCGATAACCCCGGCAATAATACCACCGAGTATAGCCATATTTATTTTTGGTGTCAAAGCTGCTGCTTTAGAAACTTTATTCATCGTATCTGCTAATTTAGTTGGATCTACTGAACCGACTAAATCTTGAACACTTTTTAATTTATCATTTAATTCTGCTGTTGAGTAAGTAACACTTAAAGCATTAGTTGTATTCTTCATAACTAAATAACCAATTGCACCTGCAAGACCAGCTGCACCACTACCGTCAACAGATAAGCCGATTGCAACACCAATTGCAAAAATAAGTGCTAAATTATCAAAAATTGCTGCACCGGCCTGTGCCATAACAGGAATGTTTAATACGTCTTCTTGTCCTAGACGAAGCAATAATCCTGCTGCTGGTAGTACTGCGATCGGAAGCATTAAAGCTTTACCAATACGTTGTAAAAACTGCAACATTTTAATTCCCCCTAATTCAATTTATGAAATCGTTATCATTATAAGTACGCCTTAGAAAACGCTTTCTATTTACATAACCATAATAACATATAGTTGTATAGATGTGTAGTTTTTATTTTTGGATTTTTTATGGATAAATCTCCTATTTCCAAACTGTTATATAAAAGGGAAATTCTCCTTTTTTAATACAGAGGACGCGAAACGAACGACCTACTATAGAACATGTAACTTTCGTTTTATCATTCCACTTTTTCATGTTATTATTTATTTCCGAGCATATCGGGAAAAGTAAACTTAGTTAATTCGAAATAGGAGCGTTGGTACTATGCAGTGCATTGAAACAAACAACTTACAACAGTTGTTAGAACAAGTAAAACCATATACAAAAAAAGGAAAACTTGCTACTTATATCCCCGAACTAGGAAATGCAAATCCAGACGATTTAGGGATTGCCATTTTCCATAAAGAATCAGAATATATCCATGCAGGCAACTCACAAACACTATTTACTCTTCAAAGTATTTCCAAAGTAATTACACTTGCCCTTGCCCTTTTAGACCGTGGCGAAGAATATGTATTTTCTAAAGTTGGAATGGAACCAACGGGTGACCCATTTAATTCTATTATTAAGTTAGAAACGACAAGTCCGTCCAAACCCCTTAATCCAATGATTAATGCAGGAGCATTAGCTATTACAAGCATGTTAGCAGGAAAAGATAACGAGGAAAAAATGGAGCGTATCCTTCATTTTGTACGTGAAATAACAGATAATCCTACTATTAATTATTCTTCTAAAGTTGCCAATTCAGAATTAGAGACAGCTTACTTAAATCGTTCACTTTGTTACTATATGAAACAAAACGGAATTATCGATTGTGACATCGAAGAACTTATGGATTTATACACTCGTCAATGTGCAGTTGAAGTAAACTGTATTGATTTAGCACGTATTGGCTTAATTTTTGCAATGGATGGATATGATCCATATAAAAAGAAACAGATTATCCCTAAACATATTACAAAAATTTGCAAAACATTTATGGTCACATGTGGTATGTATAACGAATCTGGTGAATTTGCAATCCGTGTTGGTATCCCTGCAAAAAGTGGTGTAGCCGGTGGCATTTTCGGCTGCGTAAAAGGTGAAATGGGAATCGGTATTTTCGGGCCAGCTTTAGATGCAAACGGAAATAGTATCGCTGGTTTTAAAATTCTTGAACTTCTTTCTGCTCAAGAAGGCTGGAGTATTTTTTAATGGAAAGTTATCCTGCTAGTATAGCGGGATTTTTTTATTTGATCTGTTATCAATATCCATACAAAAACGGTATTGAAAGTTTCTCTTTATTATGCATATTTGCTCCCCCCTCCCGAATAATATAGTACAACCTAGCGCTATATGTGGAGGTGTGAAAGATGAAACTAATATTTCAAATGGGAAAACAACCTGTTCTTGAAAAAACAATTCTTCTTTTTATATTGAGTATTGTAGAAAGCTTAAAGCTAAAAGTTGTTTCACTCGACGAAGCTCACCGATACATATTCAATTTAGAAGTACTTGAACTATTAATGGACCGGAACATCGATGATCAAGTACTTGAACTTATTCATTTCGGAATGGGACTTGAAGACATTCACCATGTGCTTCCTGAAGAACTTGAGCATACGATCGAAGAATTAAAGTGGCTTTGCATTCAAGTATTAAGTGAGTACAGTATGCATGAAGAATCCGAACAATTAATTGAAGATATACGGTAAAAAAAGCACCTATGTAGGTGCTTTTAATGTTTTTTTAAACTATTTTTATACGCCTCAATATTTACTGGTAGCTCTTCCTCTTCCAAAGTATGTTCATTTACATCTTTATGAATGAACGCACCTTTAGGTGGTTGATGATCATGCCCTTTTTTCTTATGATCAAATGCTTTCCCGCGTCCCATACAAATCCCCCTTTCTTAAAAGAAATCCGTATTAGTATGGAGAAAAGTACGTCGATATATGCAATCCCTTGCTGTATTTCCAAGGAAATACTCGAACCTTGTTTTCTACTCTCCTTACAACAACTGATCGATCCCAATAAGAATTAATAACACTCCTGCAATAACCGTCGCCCATTTCCCTAAGTATTCTGCTAAATATCGTTTTCCTACATACCCAAAACCACTTATGCAAATAAAACTAAACACCCCAGAAATAGTCGCTGTAAGCCAAAGGTTTAAATTTGTTACTCCAGCATCGAACCCACCTGCGATATTATTAATAGACAATGCAACCCCTAAAACAAGTGCTTCAGAAAAACTAATTGTTTTAGATCCATCGAAATCTGCTTTTTCTGGATCACGTAAAATTCCCATAAGTACATTATCATCTTTAGAACCTGCTGTATTTTTTTGACTCAAGAAAGGCTGGCATAAAATAAACACCCCGATTATCCCTAAAACGATTGCTCCAATCAAGTTTGCTGTAAACTCTGAAATAAATAACGCAATCCAGTTCCCAAAAAATCCCGCTAATAAAGTAAATAAAAATCCAAAGAATGCGATGATAAAATTGTTAAACCACGAAATACGAATTTTACGAATGCCATACGCAATTCCAACACCTGCATTATCTAAATTAGAAGCGATCCCGATTAAAAAAATTGAAAATAAGCCTGCCGTACTCATAAATAGTCACCCCTTTTTCTCACTTTTCAATGCATATTATGAAAATGTTGAGCAACTGTGCCTGTCTGTTTCATATACTTGTAATAAATGCTCAACATTTTTTCAACACTAAAAAAGGAGTGCCTACACTATGGCTAATGAAAACCCGAATGATCGGCTTGGTAAATTAATAAAAAAACTTTTAAAAGAACGCGCCCTATCTATGCGCCAACTAGGAATACTTACAAATATTGATCCTGCAACGGTCTCAAGAATTATTAATGGCAAACAACCGCCGAAACAAAAACATCTACAAAAATTTGCAGAATGTCTTCAAGTTCCACCCCAATTGTTATTTGATGAAATGTACCCTGATTCTCCTCACATAAATAAAGAAAAAACGGATATGTACACATCTCTTGATACCATTCAGCAAACTTTACAATCCTCTAACTTATTCGATTTCGATTACACTACAACTCGCGTAAAACAAGAACTCGAAAATTACGAACGCTATGCCCAGACAACAGAAGGCGAAAATCGTATTCGTGACAGTTTCGCAAGCAAATTAGAGCAAATTGATAGTGCTGGTCCTTTTATTGAACAATTAACAGATATGTATCAACAATTTTGCAATGAAACCATTTCAAAAGAAGAACGTGCAGTTCTTGGGAGCGCATTACTTTATTTCATTTTATCGACAGATATTATTCCCGACTATCTCTTTCCAATTGGCTATTTAGATGATGCGATTGCCGTTGAATTAGCAAAAGAGAAATTACTTGAAATGAAACGAAAGACATAGCAAAATAAAGAACTATTTCAGTTGTTTCTATTTAACTCTGAAATAGTTCACTAAAAAATAGTACAAGTATACATACCTGTACTATTTCAACATACTAATCTATTTTTTCATATGACACCATTCATATATAAATGCTGTTATTACTTTTGTAAATTCAATTAACTGCTCTACTTCTACTTTCTCATTTATTGAATGAGCTTCCTCTAATGTGCCTGGTCCGTAAATAACAGCCGGAATATGAAATTCACTAAACCAACCACCATCCGTTACCGTTGCAGACATATCTAAAATTGCGTTTTTAGAAAGAATTGATTCATGTACTGAGCTAAGCGTTTTTACAGCTGTATGTTCACTATCTATTTCTAAAGAAGGAAAAATTTCACCACGATCTACAATCATTGATTCTCCGCCCCACTTAAATTGTGGCGGATTTTCACTTAACCATGGATCGGCAGCTGCCACCTTTCCAATATACTCTTCAATTTCGTTTATTATTTGTTCATGTGTTTCATTCGGATAGAAGTGCACTGTTATCCACAATCGGCACTCATCCGCAATGAACGCCGCATGCCTTCCTCCCTCAATAACAGCTGGATTAATTGTTGTTGTTCCAGATGGATAGCCTTCATATGTTTTCATGACTGCCCAGTGGCGCTCTAATTCTTGTAAGCTTTGCACAATTTTCATCATTTTTTCAATCGCACTCGCTCCAAATAAACGTCCTCCAGCATGGATCATTTGTCTACGCGTTGCATCATGAAACGTTTGCGGACTTTTCACTGTAATCCATCCAGTAATGACACCGCCTTGCCCTTGCATATGTAAATCACTCGTATCCACTACGACTGCAAAATCAGCATCGTAACCCCTTTTGCAGCATTGAAGTGTACCTGCTTCTCCAACTTCTTCTCCAATTACTGATTGAAAAGTTAAATCTCCAGGTAATTCAATACCAGCTTCTTGTAAAAGTTGAATGGCAAATAGCGCTCCAGCCAACCCACCTTTCATATCTGCTGCGCCACGTCCAACTAACCGGCCATCTTTTATAAATGGATTAAATGGATTTGTTTCCCACGCCTCATCTGCTGAAACTTCAGCTACATCCATATGCCCATTAATAATAAGACTTTTATATGAGTCACTTTTTATTCCTTTTTTTACTCCAACAACGTTCGGATCATTCCGATATACATCCCATTTATCAATACTAAAATTTCGTTTTCTTAAAAACTCTGCAATAAATTCTTGCGCTTCATTTGTATTTCTCGCTGGTGGTGCTGGTGTTTCAAAACGAATTAAAGTTTTTGTAAGTTCTAGTAATTCCTCTTTCCTTGAATCTATTTGTTTTAACAACTGCGAAACTTCTGGATTCATCGCTAATTCCCCTTTGCATACATAGTATGTTTCCAGCTTTATTTTCACAAAAAAAGAGACTGTTTACAATTTTACAGTCTCCTAATTAATCACTATTATAAATTCTCTACTTCCGTTGTATTTGTCTTTTCAATATGCTCCACATTACTTCCCTTATTTCTTGTAGCACGATAAAACAGTAAACAAACAATCATAAATGGAATACCACAATACAATGCCATTCTTTGTTCTGGAATAAAGGCCATGCCAACGATTACTGTTAAATTTAATACTAACGCAAGAAGTGGTACAAATGGATACAATGGTGTTTTAAATTTCAAGTCCTTAACATCCCCGCCCCGCTTCATGTATGACCTTCTAGCTAATAAATTTGATAAAGCAATAGATGCCCAAACTAGTATCGCTCCGAACCCAGCGATAGAAAGCAGCCATAAATAAACTGTATCTTCCGCATAAATACCTGATAGTAGTGAGAGACACCCTACAATTGTGCTTACGATTAATGCATAAATAGGAACACCGTTTTTAGATAACTTGCCAAAAATTGGACTAATCATTCCTTGATTAGACATAGACCATAGCATACGCGAAGTTGCATATAATCCTGAATTCGCAACGGATAGTACTGCTGTAATAATAACGAAATTTATAATATCTGCTGCATAAGGAATACCAATTTTATCAAATACAACTACGAATGGACTTTCTATTACTCCTGCTTGCTGCCAAGGGAATAGTCCAGCAAGAATAAAAATAGATAGTACAAAGAAAACAAGTATACGCCAAACTGTATTGTTAATTGCCTTCGGGATCGTTTTCTCTGGATTTTCACTCTCACCTGCTGCAATACCAACTAATTCTGTTCCTTGGAAAGAAAAATTAACTGCAATCATTGTAATTAAAATGGCTGATAATCCATTTGGAAACAATCCACCATAATCAGTAAAGCTAGAGAACATTGGCGCTGGTTCATTTCCTTTCATATCTAGAAAACCAAACATTGCTGCCCCGCCCAAAATAATAAATGCAATAATTGTAATTACTTTAATACTTGCAAACCAAAATTCCACTTCCGCAAAACTTCTTGAAGATAACGCATTAATAGCAAAGAGCAGTACTGCGAACACTACACACCAAATCCATGACGGTACATCGGGAAACCAGCGTTTCATCAAAATACTAACTGCAATTAATTCAATGCCTATCGTAGCAGACCAGTTTAACCACGACATCCATCCCACTACATAACCCGCTGCAGGGGAAATGTGCTTTGTCGCATACGTTTGATAAGACCCTGCGTCAGGCATCGCAACAGCTAATTCTCCTAAACAGAGCATCGTTAAATACATTACAAATCCACCGACAAGATACGCTACAATTGCTCCTCCAGGTCCAGCTTCATGAATCGTATAACCTGACCCTAAAAAAAGTCCTGTACCAATAACTCCACCGAGTGCAATCATAAATATGTGCCTGCTTTTCAATTCTCTTTTTAATCCTTGGTTTTGATCCATCATATAAATCCCCCTTTTCACTTTGCCAACCCATTTAATGTAAGCGTTTTTAAAATTATTCACCGTAAAAATAATGAGTTAAAAGAGCAAAATTACACGTCACTTACATTAATCACTGCCTGTTACTAAAAGGTCATCCCTTACTGTTATTAATAACTTTTGATCAGCAATAGCTTGTCCTTCTACTACTTCTAATGATTCAATATAACCACTGATCCCTATCTTAATTTCTACTTTCTGTTTATCTATTGTTTCAATTAACGCTAATTTCTCCCACTCGTATACGTAAGAACTTTCCGTAACAAATAACTTCTCTACTTTTCCATAACAAGGACTATACACACCTTCTATAACTGTCTTCACTTTATAAATTCCCCCTCTTATTAATTGACACCGCAACGTTGTATATCCTATAAAAATTCATATTCTCCCCTCTAGAGATTTCGAATATTATTTATGCAAAATACGTACCAAGTCTCTGATTCATATATTAAATGAGAGTTTCACACAAAAAAGCGTGCACAACCGCAAAATTTTTCTATCATTTGAGAAGTTTTAAAAGGAAAATAGCAAAAAAATTTTGCGGTTTTATAAGAATTTTAATAAAATTATAAAAAGTCAGTCTTCATAGGGTGAAATGAGGAGAAGATAATCTATGCGTACAGAAGACATTAATTTTAAACAGATCATTGAAATGAATATGCTATATGAAACTTTACTCAATGAACTCGATATCGGGATTCATATTATTAATGAGGAAAGTAAAACGATTGTCTATAACCGCAAAATGATGGAAATTGAATCAATGGATCGCTTAGATGTGCTATATAAAAGTCCTTTAGAGGTATTTGCATTTGAAGAAAATAAAAATAGTACTCTTATAGAGGCATTAAAATTTGGAAAAACAAAGAAAAATATAAAACAAACGTATTTTAACAATAAAGGACAAGAAATTACAACGATTAACGATACTTTCCCTATAATAGAAAATGGAAAAATTAAAGGTGCCATTGAAATATCAAAAGAGATCAGTCACTTAAAGCAAACAATAAGAATAGGCCCTTCTCGAAAACAAAGCACTAAATTTACCTTTGATCACATAATTGGTGATTCTGAAGCAATTCAATCCATTATTACAGAAGGAAAAAGAGTAATTCGTACATCTTCCTCCATACTTCTCGTAGGAGAAACAGGTACTGGTAAGGAACTATTTGCACAAAGCATCCATAATGAAAGTCAGCGTTCAACAAAACCTTTTATTTCACAAAACTGTGCCGCTATACCTGATACCTTAATGGAAAGCCTATTATTTGGTACAAATCGAGGTGCCTTTACAGGAGCAATAGATAAACCAGGTTTATTCGAAGAATCAAACGGAGGAACTTTGTTATTAGATGAAATCAATTCATTAAGCCCAATTCTTCAAGCTAAGTTGCTACGGGCTATACAAGAAAAAACAATAAGAAGAATCGGAGGTACACACGAAAAAGAAATTGATGTTCGTATTATAGCAACTATTAATGAAGATCCCTTCGAAGCCATCGCACATGATCGATTAAGAGAAGACTTATATTACCGATTAAGCGTCGTTACTTTATGTCTTCCGCCTTTACGGGAAAGAAAAGAAGATATTCCAGCTCTTGTTCAGCACTTTATTAAAAAATATAATACTCAATTCGTGCTCAACGTAACCGATGTAGATGTAAATGTAAGTGAATTTTTCTATGCATACGATTGGCCTGGAAACGTACGGGAATTGGAACATATAATTGAAGGTTCCATGAACTTGATAGAAGATGAAACCATCATTACAGCTTTTCATCTTCCTACTCGCTTTCGCGAACAAATAAAAAAAGAATTCAACATACAGCATACACTAACTAATCACAATACTGATGCACCTAAAACTTTAAAACACACAATAGAAAAAATGGAAAAAAACTACATCAATCAAATTCTTAAAGAGAATCACGGTAACATCTCACAAGCTGCAAAATTTTTAGGATTAAGTAGACAAAATTTACAATATCGAATTAAAAAACTGCATTTACACATATGAAATGAACATTTCTCCAAATGCAAAAAATAATTTGGTAAAATATGTTACAATGAACATATAACATGCTAGAAAGGGGCTATATATATGAGTAATGATAAAAAATTAAAGTTATTACAATACTTATACTTTTTCCCTGCCATGCTCTGTATGATGTTATTCATTAATTCCGATGTAAGCAGCTCTCCTTATGCAAAGCTATTAGGAACAATTTCGGGCTCCTTTGCAGCTATTATGCTTGCTGCTTTTTGGAATTTGAAGCTACATATAAAAAACGAGAAATCTTCGTAATACTAAAAAAATCGAGCTACTTAGCCCGATTTTTTTATTTGCCATTAAAACTCAACATTCTCTAAATACAACCCACTTGCCTCAGCAAGACAATTAATTTGATTGCGCTGCTTTTCTTCTAAAATGTTTGGAATTGCTTCAGCATCTAATTGTCCTAATCCAACTTCAATTAATGCCCCAACAATTTTTCTTACCATGTTATGAAGGAATCCGTTCCCACTTACTCTAATTTGTACAAATCCTGCCTCTTCCATCACATCAAGTGTATATACTTCTCGAACCATAGATTTTTTCTTTGATTTCGCATTTGAAAAAGCAGTAAAGTCATGTGAACCAACTAAATGTTTTGCAGCTGCTTTCATGCTTTTCACATTTAATTTTTTATTCACATGCATGCTGTATTTACGCATAAATGGATTTGTATGCTCTTCATTCCAAATTTTATACAGATATGTTTTTGCTTTAGAATTGTAACGAGCATGGAAACGATCATGTACTTCTTCCACATTCGTAATGCTAATATCATTAGGTAAATATTGATTTAAATATTTTTTCACTTTATGTTCCACTAACTTCTCATCACTTTGAAAGTTAGCAACTTGATTCAAAGCATGTACACCAGCGTCTGTTCTACTACAACCGATAATTTCAATTTCTTTTCCGATCATTTCAGATATGACACTTTCGATTTTTCCTTGAATCGTATTATCGTTATTACCAAGACGTTGCCATCCTTTAAAACGTGCACCATCGTACTGAATCGTTAATTTATAATTATTCATCGTATTCTCCTTGTCTTAATGGGCTAAAAATATAATCCCTCATACAGCTTTTCCATATGAGGGAACTATAACATATTGTTACTTCATTCTAAAAGGAATAAAGTAATCTATTTACTAATTACGATTCGTTCGAATCCAGGAATCTCCTAAGTATGTTCTAATTTTTAACCAACCAAATGATGTTGTAGATTCTTCAACTACAAATACAGTTTGTGGTGCAAAAGTACCGATTGCTCTACCGAAAGGTTGATCAAATGCCGTAAATACATTTGGGACATGGTAATAAGATCCTTGTGGTGCAATCCATTTTTCTCCAACCTCAACCTTAATTTTCTTCCAACCATTTTCTCCTTGTTGAAGTACTCTTACAGATTGGGCTGAGAATTTCACACCGTGATGCATGTACTTAGGTTCATTGTATGCATAAAAATCACGATTAATATGTTCCACGTGTGGATAACGAACAATCCACTTTGGCCCTAAATACGTGTTAATTAAAGACCAACCGTTTTCTTTTGTCTGCAAAATATTAACCGTTTGTGGAGCGAACCAAGCATCTGGATTTTTAGCTTCAGGGCTACTGTATGCTGCAAAATTCTGCTTCATTATTTGTGGCATTCCATTTACACTTGTCCACTTCTGCCCCAAATATGTATCAATCAAAATTTCACCTCTTAGTGTACCATCACGTGCAATAACAGTTTGAGGACCAAATACGTACTTCGCACTGTCCATATTAATCCAATCAAAAGCTTCAAAAGTTCGATTAATTTCTACTTTAGCGCCCTCTGGTGCGATAAATCCACCACTTATCTTCCACCATCCACTAGGATGTTGATTTGTAACATAAACCCTTTCTCCTGGCTGCAGTTCTTTTTTCACAGGCGAATTAAAACTACGACTTTCATATACTTTTAATGTTTTTGTTGTTTCATATGATTCCGCATGTGCAGAAGTTGCAAATAAAGAAACCATCCCAAAAACAAACAATGCCAACCATTTTTTCATAAATCTTCTCCCTTTCAGCTTATTTTCTATAGCAAAATTGCTATGTTACATCCATATTGTAATTTATTAATACAAAGTGGTCTATACAATCTGAATACTGTATATTTTTACAAATTCTTTTCAAATGCAGAAAATAATTTCATATACTTCATACAGAAAGTATGTATATTGATTACGTAACGTGATTTAGCTGCCAGCATAACAAAAAATGTTGATGTAGTTAACTACATCAACATTTTTAATCCTTCTTATTTCAACTTTAATCTAACTACATTTTCTACATGCGCAGTATGCGGGAACATATCAACTGGTTGCACATACTCCACTTCATAACTCTTCATTAATGCTTGTACATCACGTGCTAATGAAGAAGGATTACAAGACACGTACACAACTTGTTTCGGTTTCACCTTTAAAATCGTTTCCAGTAATTTATCATCGCAACCTGTACGTGGTGGATCGACAACAATTACATCTGGACGCCATCCTTCTTTTACCCATTTCGGTAACCATTGTTCAGCTTTACCTGCTTCATATTTCGTATTTGTAAATCCGTGACGCTTCGCATTTTTTCTTGCATCTGCAATCGCTTCTGGAATTACATCCATACCACGTACTTCCGCTGCATCGTTCGCAAGCCAAAGTCCGATTGTACCAACACCACAATACGCATCTACAATTTTCTCATCGCCTGTTAACGCAGCTGCTTTTTTCGCTTCATCATATAAAACAATTGTTTGTTCTGGATTCAACTGGAAGAATGCACGTGCTGATAATTCAAATGATAAATCGCCAAGTGTTTCTTGAATTACTTCTTTTCCAGCTAATTTAAATGTTTTATCTCCAAAAATAACAGATGTTTTACGCCAGTTTACATTTTGCATAATTGATTTAACCGCTGGCATCTGTTTTTGTACTTCTGCAACAAATTGTTCTTTATTTGGTAATTCTTCTTTTGTTGTAATAAGTGTAACTTGTACTTCCCCTGTTTGAACTGCAGTACGTGTTACAATTGTGCGTACTAAACCTTTTTGTTTTTTCTCATTGTAAATAGAAACATTTAATTTTTCTAAAATACGTCTTACAACTTTTGTCGCTTCATTCGTTGCTTTATGTTGAATCATACAGTGAGCAATATCAATTAACTGATGTGAGTTTTGTTTATATAGCCCTGTAATAACCTTTTCGTCTTTACGCCCCACTTGTAATTGACTCTTATTACGGTAATGCCATGGATTTTCCATGCCAAGCGTTGGACGAATTTTCTCTTCCATACTGTTTTTCATGTACTTCTCAAATGCTTGTACAACGATATCACGCTTTTGATTCAATTGTTCTTTATAATCTAAATGTTGCAGCTGACAACCGCCACACTCCTCATATACTGGACACGGTGCTTTCACACGATGCGGTGAAGCTTTACGAACTTTTTTCACTTTCGCTTCAGCGAAGCCACGCTGAATTTTCGTTGTTTCTGCAACAACTTCTTCTCCTGGTAATGCCCCTGGAATGAAAACAACTTGTCTCTTAAAATAACCAACGCCTTCTCCGTTAATCCCAAGACGTTTAATTGTCACAGGAAACGTTTGACCAACTTCCAACTTACTCTCATGTTGCTTTTGTATCATTATTACACCTCTACTCTATACTTTTCCATAAATATAACGCTGCATAACTGCAGTATGGTTCACACTCTTGTTTCACTTTTTCTAAAAATGCATCATCAGGTTTATCATCTAATTGAAATATACCTTGCACTGCACGCTGAATCCCAATGTCCGCTTTCGGAAACATATTTTTCCGTCCAATCCCAAACATTAAAAAGTTTTGCACTGTCCATGCACCAATTCCCCTAATTGGCAACAATTGTGCTGAAACTTCTTCTTCCGTCCCAGTTTCTATACTCGCTAAATTTAATGTACCACTGACAATACTTCGACCTAATCCTACTATATATTCAGCCTTTCGCTGACTAAACTTCTGCTCTCTCAATTCTTCTATTGAAATATTTGCTACTATTTCCGGAGTGGGGAAAAAGAATACACCGTTCTTCTCTGTTCCATACCGTTTCACAAATTGTTCTGTTAACACAGTAGCAAATTTCAAATTTATTTGTTGGTGAATGATACAGCGAAGAAGACAAGCAAAATAATCAAATTCTAAAATAATTGGAGTATAAGCATATGTTTCAAATAGTGGACGTAATGATGTGTTTAAAAAATGATTTTGTATATCTTGAAACGGTTCATTCCAATGAAAAATGGCCCTCATTCGTTTCATGACTTTCTCCGGATCTCCTGTCTGACTAGAAATCCAAAACTGTGGATTTTGAACAGTACCAATCCCTTGTAAGCGAACAACAACCTGTTCCTCTTCTATGCAAAGCGGGATATAAATGACTTTCTCATCTAATTGAATGACGTTAAGAGGATCAAAAGATAAACGTTTTAATACTTCTTCAAAATGATACGGATACTCTAACGTAACATGTTCGCTCCACATACGTTTCCCCATCCTTTTTACACATCATTATAGCATGAGAAAACCGTAAGCATACATGCTTACGGTTGATTGCTTTTTACTAAGTCATCTAGACTTTTAAAATGATACCCTTTCTCGCGCAAATCATCAATGATTTTCGCAAGTGCTTCTGCATTATCTTTTGATATTGCATGAAGTAATAAAATAGATCCTGGGTGAATCATCGTCATAACATTATTATGCGCATATTGCCATCCTCTTTGCTGATCCACTTTCCAATCCAAAAATGCAAGTGACCAAAATACATTATAGTAGCCCATTTCTTTCGTAAGAGCTAACGTTCTTTCACTAAATACGCCGCGCGGAGGACGTACATATTTCACTTCTTTTTGCCCAGTTACTTTTTTAATTTCTTCCGTTACACTCGTTAATTCTTCACGAAGCTTCTCATCATTTACCGCTGTAAAATCAGGATGACTCCAAGAATGATTTCCAATAATGTGTCCTTCATCCTTCATTCTTAACAATAAATCTTTTTGTGTTTTAATGTAATGCCCCGTTACAAAGAAAGTTGCTGGTACTTTTTTCTCTTTTAATACATCTAAAATTTTCCCTGTGTATCCATTCTCATATCCATTATCAAATGTTAAATAAATATCTTTTTTCTTCGTATCTCCTAAATAAAACCCGCCATTTTTTTGCAGTAAATCCGTATATAACTTTCCTGCATCTGGTACTGTTTCATTTTTAGGACGCGGGATTCCCCAGTTATGTGGAGTATTTGTATAAGCCAATGTTGAAACTGGAACAAGTGCCATCATAATTGAAAAAATGAGACCGATATATAACCATTTATATTTCATAAATAGTCTCCTTTCCATATATAATCGTACCTGTAGTTTCTGTTTCCTTACTTACTTTCATGCTGTGCATGTTTTTCTATATATACCAAAAAATGCATCTCGAAAGATTCGAGATGCATTTTTGTTTATTTAAATACCGGCTCTTTAAAGCTCGCTAATTTTTCAAGTGATGTTTTATCAACATCTGCATGTAAACTATTACCATGAGAGTCCATCGTTACAACTGCTTTAAAACCTTCAATGCGTAAATGCCACATTGCTTCTGGAATACCAAATTGTAAGAAATCAACATCTTCCACTTCTTTAATACATTCAGCATAATATTGCGCGGCACCGCCGATTGCGTTTAAGTACACGCCACCGTGTTCTTCTAAAGCCGCTAATGTTTTCGCACCCATACCGCCTTTTCCAATAACAGCGCGAATACCAAATTTCTTCATAATATCGCCTTGGTACGGTTCTTCACGAATACTTGTCGTTGGACCTGCCGCTTTAATTTGCCAATTGTCATTGTCATCTTTCACAACAACTGGACCACAGTGGTAAATAATTTGTCCGTTTAAATCTACTGGACAATCATTATCCATTAAATGCTTATGGATTGCGTCACGACCTGTATACATCATGCCATTAATTGTTACAACATCACCAACGCGAAGTCCACGAATTTGCTCTTCTGTAATTGGTGCTTGTAATACAATCTCACGTTGCTCTGTTTTTTCTTGTGCTTCATGCTGAAGTGTATCTTCACCTTCTTGATATAACCAATCCATAATTTCACCTGTTTCAGGATGGATTGTTACACCTAGGCGGCGATATGCCCAGCAATTATACGCCACAGATACGTAGAAGCTAGCTGGCAGGCGGTTATACACGCCAATTTTACAGCCCAGTAAAGTTGTTTCTCCACCAAATCCCATCGTACCAATGCCAAGCTTATTCGCATTTTCTAATACGTACTCTTCAAGTTGTTGTAACTCTGGTACTGGATTGACATCATCTAATGTACGGAATAATTGATTTTTTGCTAATTCATAACCTGATGTGCGGTCTCCCCCGATACCAACACCAATTACACCAGCACTACATCCTTGACCTTGTGCTTGGTATACTGCATGAAGAAGGCATTTACGAATTCCTTCTAAATCACGGCCAGCTCGTCCAAGTCCTTCTAGTTCACACGGTAAGCTATATTGAATATTTTTATTCTCACAGCCACCACCTTTTAGGATTAAACGTGCATCAATATAATCTTTTTCCCATTGTTCAAACTTAATAACCGGTGTACCTGGTCCTAAATTATTTCCACTATTGTCTCCAAAAAGAGAGTCAACAGAATTTGGACGAAGTTTACCATCTTTTGTCGCCCGCTCAAGCGCATTATAGATAGCTTCCTTCAACTTTAATTGATTCACACCAACTGGTGTATAAATTTTAAACGTTGGCATCCCTGTATCTTGGCAAATCGGTGAGATGTTATCATCAGCCATTTTAATATTATTTGTAATTGTGCCAAGTGCCATCGCAGAACGAGTCCCTGCATTTTCTCGCTCTTTCGCTTGTTGAATCGCACGACGAACATCTTTCGGTAAGTTCGTTGACGTTTCAACAATTAGTTGATACATGCTTTCTTGAAGCTTTTCCATTGTTACTTCCCCCTCAATTGTGAACGCTACCAAAACGTTATGAGCTGAAAATTCCATTGTTATGCTCTTTAGCTTTTTATTTGTTTCACGCTATTAAAGCATAAATGAAATTTTTCACAACTTGATTATACCTCTTTTTCTATCGTCCTTCTATTATCCGCACAGAAAAAGGCTACCAAATTGGAATTGGCAGCCTTTTTAATATATTATTCGTCTTTTTTAAATTGCTCACATTTTAATTCTAATTCATCTAACATTGCAAGAAGACGATCTACATCTTCTAATTCTACTTCTTCAGGTTCAATTGTATCAATTACTTCAATGAACATATTTAAACGCTCTTTTAAATATACTAATTGTGTATCTTTATCTTGAATTGCTTTTCCCATGAAGGCACTCTCCTTTTAATTCGAGTTGCTTTTATTATACCGCAAAAATGATTGCTATGGGCATGAAATTTCACCAATTTTGTCACAGTCATCCACTATAATGTAAGCCCTCTCTCTTTTCATGCTAAAAAGTTTCACTTTATAAAAAGCACATATTCTTCTATTATAGAGAATGGACAAATTGTTATTTCAATAGTCAAAGGAGTATTTCATATGACGATATCACAAAAAATGAAGCCGATTACTCCTTCTTACGATCCATGGGAAGCGTATATGGACCTTGAAGAGTACGGCAAACTACTATTAACAAATGTTGAATTTACAACGACGACGTTATGCAATATGCGCTGTGAGCATTGCGCTGTTGGTTACACGTTACAGCCGAAAGACCCAAATCCGCTTCCGATGGATCTTTTATTAAAACGATTAGATGAGATTCCTCATTTACGTTCTTTAAGTATTACTGGCGGAGAACCTATGCTTTCAAAAAAATCCGTCGACAACTATGTAACACCACTCTTAAAATACGCCCATGAACGAGGCGTTCGCACTCAAATCAACTCTAACTTAACTATAGATTTAGCACGTTACGAACAAATTATTCCTTATTTAGACGTGTTGCATATCTCTCATAACTGGGGAACAATTGATGACTTCGTTGAAGGCGGATTTGCAATGATGGAGCGTAAACCTACTTACGAACAACGTGCAAAATTATTCGAAAGAATGATTACAAATAGTAAGGCTCTATCAGATGCAGGTGTACTTGTATCTGCCGAAACAATGTTAAACAAAAGAACTCTACCACATATTGAACATATTCACCGCCAAATCGTCGAAGAGATGGGCTGTAAACGTCATGAAGTTCACCCAATGTATCCAAGTGACTTCGCGAGTAATCTAGAGATTTTAACAAAAGCTGAAATTCGTGATGCGATTGAGCATTTACTAGAAATTCGCGATGAAAATGTATGGATGTTATTTGGAACTTTACCTTTCTATGCTTGTAGCGATGACGAGCGAGACATTGCCACATTTAAAAAATTACAAGAGAGCAAAAATGTAACCGTTCGTAACGATCCAGATGGCCGTTCTCGTTTAAATGTAAATATTTTCGATGGAAATATTATTGTGACGGACTTTGGTGATGTTCCACTTCTAGGAAACATACAAACAAACACATTACAAGAAGCATATGACAAATGGAGTGCTTCAAAAACAGCAAAATCATTAAGCTGTCACTGTCCTGCAGTAAAATGTCTTGGACCAAATGTTCTTGTAAAAAACAGCTACTATCCGACAGAAGATTTCTTATCAAAAACAGCAAACATTACATTATAAAAAAACGTCAGCTTATAAGCTGACGTTTTTTTATGTTATTGCGAGTGGGAAGAAGAAATGAATTTAAAAAATAAATGATCATGAATTGGAATCGCCGCTCCAATTCCTTGAGAAGTAATATTTTTCACAACAAGTCTTTTTTGATTTCCCTTTAATACAAGATACACTTCTCCAAATGTTACTTTTCCCTTTTCATTTACTGCTGGTGTATAAGCGTATAAATATCCGAGTTGACTCGGACTAATATTATACACACGCTCATGTCCAGTACCATAACCAATAGTTGTTTTAAACGAAAGGGGCAATTGTACTTTTTCAAGCGCTTTGAGAAGCATCATTTTTTTCACATCTGCAGCATCTTTCATATCTGCTGTTAAATCGCCTTCAACCGTCTTTTGTGTTTCTTGCTTATAGCGAAGTGGATATAAACGGTCTCCTCCGCGATTATCATACACATTTCGATTCACTTGTTTATATTCCCAATTAATCGATGTGTCTACTGATTCATAATGTAAAGCCCATTGACCTAAATAAATTTTTGCCCGGTACCCTACTGCAAGCGGCGCATTTGAAATTGTCGTTTCATTAAACATCCGAATTAAGTCTGGATTTTCAATTTTAATATTAGCTGTTTTCAATAGTTCTTGAGCAAACTTACTTGGCTGTAAACGTGGCAAATCTTGCGCATCATTTGGAAATGTATTGTCTTTTGAAATATTTAAAACAGATGAAGGCATTTTTGTTCCTACTGTTGTCTTTGCAAAACTCA
Source organism: Bacillus sp. AY2-1 (assembly GCF_008368965.1). Lineage (NCBI taxonomy): Bacteria > Bacillati > Bacillota > Bacilli > Caryophanales > Bacillaceae > Bacillus > Bacillus sp. AY2-1. The sequence continues at coordinate 56,799 of NZ_QPEL01000060.1, forward strand.
TGTTAGGAAATAATAAAATAAACGAGACCATAGTTGAAAGACATATGCTGTATACTCGTTTCACCTGTCTGGCTCCTTCCTATGTAAAGGTATATATACTACTTTGTTTATTGTTTTCTCTGAGCACAATTGTTATGCCTATTTTTCATAATAAATAAAAACCAATTCCCATAATGACATACGCCGCTAGTAAAGTGCCGCCTTCAAACCAGTTTGTATCTCCATCATTTGAAATCGCAATCGTTAAGAAAACGGCTGTAATCATAGATACAAGTTCTGGTATGGTAAATACTAAAGGCATCCTCTGCGCGAAGAACATAGATAGCAATACTAGTACAGGAGCAACAAACATGGCGATTTGTAATGTAGAACCTATTGCAATTTCGACTGCAATATTTACTTTATTTTTATAAGCCATAATAATTGCAGATGCATGTTCCGCTGCATTTCCAACAATTGCAACGATAATAACCCCTATAAATAATTCTGACCAACCAAATGATTTTGCAACAGTTTCAAAAGTATGCACGAGCGCCTCTGATACATAAGCTACCGCCAGTGTTGCTATCGCTAAAATAAGGAGTGCCTTCCCTTTCGACCACTCTGGCTCTTCTTCATGCGCTACTTCGTCACTTTTATGTTGATATACACCACGGTGCGTAACTAACTTAAATAGTAATGCAGCAATGTACATGATAATCATAATAATAGAAACACCTATACTTAATTGATACGTCTTGCCAGCGTCCATCTTCATTGAAAAGATCTCTGGAATAACAAAGGCCACGACAACAGCAAATATTAATAAAGCTGAATTATGCCTTGCATCGTAAACGTTAAAGCTTTGCCTTTTATATTTAAGTCCACCTACAAAGAAGGATAGTCCTCCTACTAATAATAAATTTCCAAGTACAGAACCCGTTAAAGAAGCTAACACCACTTCAATTAACCCTGCTTGAAGTGCAAAAATTGAAATGATAAGTTCAACAGCATTACCGAAAGTAGCATTTAATAATCCGCCTATTCTAGGACCAGATACAATTGCTAAACTCTCTGTTGCTCTCCCCATAAAACCAGCTAACGCGATAATCGTAATACAATACACAGCGAACATAATTGTTTCTGGCCAATGAAGTGTTTTTCCAAGTACAGATAGTGGTACACCTATAAGTGCTACTATAAGAAATATTTTATTAAACATGCTTTTCACCCTTCCATCGTATGTATTTCTCCTCAATATTATTATTATTCTTCTCCTAACTTGTCCGATTTCATCACAATTACGTTTAAAAAATCGACTTGAAGAAAACAGTATGAAAGATATTTAAATTATCTTGTTTAAACAGAGAAAATATAAATTAGGAAAAGAGGTAAAGAATATGCACTTAAAAGAGAAAATTGCAACTATTATCCAAGGACAACGTACCGGTGTATTATCCACAGTACGTAACGAGAAACCGCATAGTGCCTTTATGATGTTTTTCCATGAAGATTTTGTACTATATGTTGCAACAGATCGACAATCAAAAAAGATAACAGATATTGAACAAAATCCTAATGTCCATGTACTACTCGGACGAGAAGGAAAAAAATTAGATGAAGATTATATTGAAGTTGAAGGATTAGCTTCAATCGAGGAAGACTCAACATTAAAAAACAAGTTTTGGAATAATAGCTTAAAACGTTGGTTACTCGGTCCTGAAGACCCTAATTACGTATTGATAAAAATCAATCCCGACACAATTTATTACATCGATGGTGCCGGTACGACGGAGCCTGAGTTTTTACGACTATAAAATAAAACAAGCCCCCTTTAGGTGGGCTTGTTTTGTCGAAAAGTTCTTTTGAAAAAAACAATAAAATAGGTGGAACTTTCTAAAGATTCTGTTATATAATAGCAGTAACTTAAATAAACTGTATTAAAACAGATTGAGAGGAGAAATAAAATTGATGAAGAGAGAAGAACGCAAAAATATGATTGAGTTTATTGAAAAGAAGAAAGGGATTGAGCGTGACGAATTACTGTTTATGACAGACGATGAAGTAGAGCATATTTATAATGTAACGTACTTTTTATATGAGGAAATTGCAGAGTAGCATAATAATCCCCACCTTATTAAAAATATAAGGTGGGGATTATTTCGTTATTTAGCCCACTATTTGCGGGCAGTAAAACTCCCACCTTAAAATTCAAGTGGAGCAAGAAGTTAAGTTGGAGTCATGCTTCCTATAAACCTTAATTACTTCAACTTTATACATGAGAATCATTTTCATGTATAATACTGTAAGATTGGAGGGATTTTACTATGAGTTCGTGGCTCTTATTTGCACTATTATCAGCAATTGCTGCTGCCCTTGTATCGATTTTTGGAAAGTTTGGTTTAGACGGAATCGATGCAAACGTTGCAACAACAATTCGATCTATTATTATGGCATTATTTATGATAGGCGTTATTATCATACAAGGTAAATTTCAAAATATCGGCGACGTACTGCTAAATAAAAAAGCACTGCTATTTATCACATTAAGTGGGATTGCAGGTGCTTCTTCATGGCTATTTTATTTTCTTGCCCTCAAAACAGGAAAGGTTTCACAAGTAGCTCCTGTCGATAAATTAAGCGTCGTATTTTCTATCATTCTCGCTATGATTATCCTCGGTGAAAAGTTAAACTTTATGACCGGTGTTGGTGTAGTCTTTATTACAGCTGGTGTATTATTTATTGCTTTCAGCTAAAAAAACCGCTATTAGCGGTTTTTCTTTTTCTTTATGTAAAACCATACAACACATGTAACAACTGCTGAAATTAATAAAATCCATATTCCATAATGATGTAAACTATACTCAACGAAGCGCCACTTCTCGCCTAACTTCCAGCCAAGCCCAATAAAAACACTTATCCAAATGAGCGCACCACCGTAAGCGTACAAACAAAAACGCCAAAGTGTCAAATTTGATACCCCAGCAAAATATGCCGTTAAATGACGTACTCCCGGTATAAAATAACCAATCATTAAAAGAAATGGCCCATATTTTTCAAATAAAATATGTGTTTTTTCAATGTGATGTTCTTTAATTCTAATTTTCGGCCCATATTTCTTTAAAACAGGGAGCCCAAGTTTTAAACCTAATATGTAGCTTAACGTAATCCCTAACATCGCACCAGCCATCCCACTTAAAAAAGCAGCAGTTCCTGACATAACTCCTTTTGAAACATTATAACCAATAAAGGTCAATAAAAACTCGTCTGGTATCGGTAATCCGACAATCCCACCAGCCAAAGCTATAACAATTCCAAAATAGCCATAATGCGCGATTAACTCGCCAATATGTTGTTCCATTCGGAAGACACATCCTATGCACGATCGTTATTCCACATTGTACCCTTTCTATCTTTAAGGCAAACATGGTATACATATTCACTATACATTGTTTTTATAATGAACTCTACTTCTATTCTTTCCTTTAACAGAGATAAAGTGAAACTTTAATCAGTGGGGCTTTTCTTCATCCTCTACTAATTATTAATCTACGCCAATCTTGCTTCTACAGACATCCCGACTCCCACATAACTCACTTACATTCACCAATTTTGAGAGTAGATTCTTACTGCCCGCAAATGACCCGATAAAAAATAAAAATTCATATGCGTGTTTTTTTGTTACAATAAAGGAAAGTTACTTTTCGCAACGGTTTAACTCTCAAGAAAAATGATATATCTAGCAAAAACATAGTTTGGTCTATATAATGCAACTTCTACCTATTAAAAGAACATGAACCCTTTTACATACAACATCATTTTTCTAAATTATACAGGGGGGAACGAACATGACCATTGAAAATCAATTTATTCAAAAAGTTTACTATAAAACATTTTTAACAGAAGAAACTTCTACTCCTGCATCGGAAGTACTCGGTGAAGCATATATAAATGAATCTAAAAATGAATTCTCCAACATTTCTAATATTCGATTTGCTCAAGGTGAATTTTATTATCAAAATAAAGATTTTGAAGCAGCTATATTTAAATGGGAAAAAGTAAATAATGCTCTTGCACTTTGGGCAACAAAAAATATTGCAGATGCTTATTTTGAACTAGGATTTTTACCAAAGGCAGAAGAAATTTATCAATCCATTCAAACAGAAGATACAACTCTTACGATGGAGGTTTCCTTACAACTTCTTTCTCTTTATATCGAACAAGATCGTTTAGGACTTGCTTTTAAGACGATTAGTGAAGCTGTTGCATTCCAACCGGATTACCCAAATATTACTGCAATTGCACGTTCTTTCTATGAAAAACAAGAAGATTGGAACAACGCTATCGAACTAGCTGTTCAAGAAGGTATTCGAACACAATCTTTACACTGGTTTGATACGTTAATAAATTACATAAATAAAGGATTTACAAAAAATATTAAGCCTGAATATTTCTATGAGTCTTTAAAAGCTCTATATGCTGTTGATCAAGCTCAATTTAAAGAACTTGTTATTGCTCTTTGGAATAGCTATCAACATGAATCCTTATACCTTCCTTGGATTCAAAGTATTAATCATTTATTCTTGCATATTGAAACAGACAATAATGACGATTGGAATGAAATTTCTACTCGCTATCAAGAAACATACTTTGCATTAATTACCGGAAATCATTTTATGCATGAATTAAACGGACTTGTACCAAATTTATTAACAAATTGGTTCAGTTTAACGAAAGCAAAAGATTCTCTAGTTGTCTCTGCAGCAGTGTTAGCATGGAATGAAGTCTCACCTACAACTTTAGAATCATTACTCGTAAAAAGTGCTGGATCCTTACTTTCTAATACATCTGCTGAAGCAGATGTAAATATGGAAACAGTTTCTCATTTATTCGAAACAATCGCTGTATGGGCTGAGAAAAATGATGTAGATTTAAGTCATCAATTTACGCTACTCGTCCATGAACTATGCGATTTAAATGTCACGCCACTACTAATAGCTGGAACTAGTGACCATGATAAAACATCATTTGTTAATTCAATATTAGGAGAGAACATCTTAAATGAAACTTTAACAACTCCTATTCTATTTAAAGACGCTAGTCAAACTGAAATAACAGAATTTACCGCGTTAGATATACGAAGTATCCCTAACCTTGATGAATTCCATCAAGTAACGGCTACATCTGCTCAGTCGGAACTTGAGAAAAGATGTATAGAAATTAAGCTACCAAGTAGGTTTTTAAGAAAAAATAAGTTTACATTTCTTATTACACCATCCATTCAAGGACAATTGGATAAAAACAATGCATACTTTGAATACTTACAAGCAGCAGATAGTCTTGTTTACGTATTAAATTCTTCTTCACCATTGCATAGTGAAGAAATTGATACGTTAATTTATTTACGTGAACAAGTATCAAACTTACAAATTCACTTCGTATTACACACAAATAATACGACTACTAATGAAAAACTAATTAGTAAACTTAAAGTGCATTTTCCAGATGCACAATTCTTCCCATACTCTCCTTCGCAAGAGAGTAGCCAGCAACTTGGAGATGTAACAGAATCTATTCTCTCTAATCTTGCAAAACGCGATATAGAAAAAGAACGTATAGAAAAGCTAATATGGTTTACGCAAAAGACGATTGCTTATCTCATAAACGAACGTGTGGAATTAGAAAATACATTAGTAAAATCCGTACGCTGGAATAAACACATCTCAGTGAAACTTACTGGATTTATTAATAACCTTACTGCTCTTGAAAAAGATAAAATTCGCTCTATTACCGAATCCTATCTTTTAACGAAAGAAGAAATTACACGAGATATACATTCTCAAATTCCTGAATTATTACAGAGCTGCTCTGATCTTGTTCAAGAAGATAGTGATTTCAAACTAGTTCATGAAGAATTAAATGCTGCAATGAATGAACGAGTTCAAAAGCATGTACAACAGGTACTTCTTCCTAAATTTACTGGGTCTATTCAAGAATGGATTGAAACAGCACATAATGAATTTATTCAAGCTCAAGCTTATTTAGATGAAATGAGTGAAACATTTAATAAATTATATAAAGAAGAACGTATGAAACTTCCTTGCGATTTCAAATTATTAGATGATTGGAATCGAGATGTTGTACGAATGACAAATCGAATTACAGTAACAAACATCAATATTTTATTACGCTTTACACCGACACAGTTTTTCTTAAAAAGTGCCGGAAAATTATTTGGTAATATGCAAAAAAACCAATCTATGCTCGCCAACAAATATAAACAATATATTGAAACAGAAGACTATACAGAAATTGCTCACACAATTTCAAAACAATTCTTCCTACAATTTGAAGTATTTGAAGGGGCATTAGAACGCGATATCATGATGTTCTTTAAAGATCCACTTAGCATATTGAAACAAAATGTGGATGCAGCTCAACTTGAGATACAGGAAGATGAACAAACATTAGCAACGCTAAGAAGCAATCCAGAAACATATCATGATCCTTTAGCGTTATTTAAACTACAATTGCTACAACATAAATTCGTTTTAAGTACTACAAAGAAACATGAAGATATCTTTGTATCTAACGAATCTCCTACTGTTTAACAGAAAAACCAAGCAAACTAAAATTTGCTTGGTTTTTTTACTTTATTATTTTCATATGTTCAAACGGATAATAAATGCCTGCTAACTTTCCTAACACATCTTCTCTATCAATAAAACCTAAACCATTTCTACTATCTTTACTTATTAGGCGATTATCTCCCATAACAAAAATCTTATTTTTAGGAATTGTAATCGGTCCAAAGTCCTCTGTTAAATTCATAAGTTTTTTTTCTGCTTGTTTTTTATTACTATCCAAATACTCTTCATCTTTCACTTCAGAATTTACATATAATTGATCATTTCTCATCTCAATAATATCTCCTGGCAATCCAATCACTCTTTTGACATAAAAATTATCTGTTTTCACAACAATAATGTCTTCTCTCCCATAGCTTTCAAATTGTTTTGCTAACTTATTAACAATCACCTTATCTCCATCTTGCAACGTCGGCCTCATGGATGCTCCTTTTACAGTCGTAGGGAAAAACACAAAAATTTTCGCCAAAAACACCAATAAACATGCAATTGCAATCGTTCCAAAAAATTCACGCCAACATTTTTTCCTTTGCATCATTTCACCATCTCATCATCTTTTTACTTTTATTATAAATAATACGACTGATATTTTTCTACAAAATTCTGAATTATTAAATTACAATATCAGAAATTTCAAAATAACAATACTGATCAAATTAAACAAGCAAAAAAGATACTCTCAAAATAGTCTATCCACTATTTTTGAGAGTATCTTTTTATAATCCCACATATACAATACACATTTGAGCAGCTACATATGTAAACCAAATCCAAAGTGGCTCATACTTCAATTTACGCCCTCCGATATCTGTCACGCCAATAATAAAATCAGAAATCACAAACAGTAAACCACCAAACGCTGGTATCCACCATATTCCTGTATTTTCATAATATAAGGCGAATGCAAAGCACGCCATTCCCCCAACCCACAATCCATAAATTAGAGCTCCTATCGTAAACAATTTATCCTGTTTATCATTTCGGATAAAGAAGAACCATCCTACAATTAGAAAGAGCCCATATACAAGTAAGCCAATCCAAAAACCATTCCATGAAATTCCTGTTTGCAAAAATGCTTTTACATAAAAACAATGAGCAAGGGCGAAAGTAACCATCCCACCAATTAATCGATGACCAATTGGAATCAACCCAGCCATAAACAAATCTCCCACAGTCGATAAAGTCATACCAAGTGCAACCCACGTACTATACTCTACAGATGGATCTTGTAACCATATCCAAATTGCACTACCTGTTAAAGAAAAACTAAGAATAAGACGGATTGCTAAAGGTAACGGCATATTAACTTTCGTTCTTTTTGTCTGCCCTATTGCATAAATTGCACCAATAAAAAAAAGAAGTATTTGCCCAATTAACACCACGTAAAGTAGATTCATAATATGTTCTCCTCAATAAATGCTTTTTGTATCTTTTTTCGTTACACTTAGTCTATTATCCTTTTTCTAAAAAAAAGAAGAACAGCACTGTTCTTCCATTGTAATCGCTTTTCTGCTCTCTATGCCACTTGTTTTTCTTGCTCTATTTTTTGCTTAGCTGGCGTCCGATTTACCACAATAATTCCCGCGGCTACACATGCTAAACCAAGTAGCACAAATGAATGAATTGCTTCACCTAAAATCATGCTCGATAATAACACACCAAATACGGGTATAAAGAACATATACATAGATACTTTTCCAACCTTGTTGTATTTCATAATTGTATTCCAAATGCAAAAACCAGCTGCAGATAAGAAAGATAAATAAATCAGCATAAGTAGTGCGTGTAGACTAAATGTAAATGGCATTACTCCAACTTGTAAAGCCCCTATACATAATAATCCTATAGAACCAAAAATCATTTGGTATGCTGTCATATAGCCAACATCTAATGTTTTACTACCTTCTTTTGCTAATATGTTTCCATATGAATACAGCATTGCTGCACTAAGAAGTAATAAGCTTCCGATTCCAAAATGAAATGATAAGCTACCATCACTCGGCACATTTACTAAAATGACGCCACAAAAACCAATCGATACCCCAATTAATTTTCTCATATTGAGAGCATCATCTTTATATACAAAATGGGCGAGTAAAATTTGAAAGAATGATGATGTCCCTGAAATGATAGCTCCTTCAATCCCCGAACTATAACTCATTCCAATATAAAAACAGATATATTGAAGAAACGTTTGGAATAAACCAATTTGTATTAACTGTTTCCCCGTTCCTTTTTTGAAGCTCATATTTTTCCCTAACACTTTAAAAAAGAATAAAAGCATTACCCCAGATAACAAGAAACGATAACCAGCAAATAATATTTGCTCTCCAACTTCTTGTGGTTGAATTCCAAGTTCAACATAACTTAATTTAATAAAAGGAAATGCGCTTCCCCATAAAAAAGTTGCTACTATTGCAGCAATAAATACGCCAATCGGATGGGTAAAAAATTTCTCTGTCTTCACTTGTTGTCTTCCTTTCCGATCTTTTATGAACAATATTCATATATACCAGAGGAATTGCGAAAACACAAGTTTTCCGTTTATACTTGAAACAAAACCGTACCATCTCATAAAAACATATGATATACTATAGAATAATTACAACATAATAACGATTAAAAACAGATTCAACAGAAATGCTGCTATCCATTATGGATGGCAGCTTTCGTCGTTTTATAGGGGTTTCGATTTTGATTATTTTTCTCAATAAGAATTCGGAAGGAGCGAGTAGTAATGAACTCAGAAGTAAAAACGTTACAGGCAAAAGAAGCAATTTCCCATCCCTCTTTATGGGACACATTAAAAAAACATTATGAACTTGTATTTGCATTGGCATCTGGTATTTTTATTTTAGCTGGCTGGCTATTCACAAAGAACGATGCAATGAATGTAGGTATTACTTGCTATATCCTTGCTTATATAGTTGGTGGATATGCAAAAGCGAAAGAAGGAATTGAAGATACGATTGAAGAAAAAGAGCTAAATGTTGAAATGCTAATGCTCTTTGCAGCTATCGGTGCTGCAATTATTGGCTACTGGGCAGAAGGGGCTATTTTAATCTTCATCTTTGCACTCAGCGGTGCTATGGAATCTTATACGTTAAGTAAGAGCCAAAAAGAAATTTCCGCTCTTCTTGACTTACAACCTGAAGAAGCATTACGTATTTCCACAGGAACTGAGGAACGTGTTCCTGTTGGAGAGTTACAAATTAACGACATTATTTTAATTAAACCAGGTGAACGTGTTCCTGCTGACGGTACGATTCATAACGGTGAAACAAATATCGATGAGGCAGCAATCACAGGAGAACCTATTCCAAATGAGAAAAGACATGGCGATGAAGTATTTGCCGGTACTGTAAATTTACGTGGTGCTATCGAAGTTAAAATTACGAAGCCGAGCGATCAAACATTATTCCAAAAGATTATCCGTCTCGTCCAAAGTGCACAAAGTGAAAAATCACCATCACAACTATTCATCGAAAAGTTTGAAGGAACATACGTAAAAGGTGTACTACTCGTTGTTGCGCTTATGATGTTCGTTCCTCATTTCTTACTTGACTGGAGCTGGAATGAAACGTTTTATCGCGCTATGATCTTACTTGTAGTCGCATCTCCTTGTGCACTCGTAGCTGCCATTACACCAGCTACGTTATCAGCCATTTCTAACGGAGCGAGAAACGGTATTCTCTTTAAAGGCGGTATACATTTAGAACGCCTTGCTTCTGTGAAAGCAATCGCGTTTGATAAAACAGGAACATTAACAGAAGGTAAACCTACCGTAACAGATGTATATGTTCGAGAAAATATAACAGAAAAAGAAGTACTTTCTATTACAGCATCAATTGAAAGTCACTCTACACATCCTTTAGCTGAATCCATTGTTAAATATGCACAACATGCGTACGACATTATATTAAAAAAACCAGAAAAGGTTGAAGATGTAACTGGTTTTGGTCTAAAAGGAAGATTGGAAAACAGCGCTTATAAAATAGGTAAAGCTGATTTTATCGGTGAAGAAACAAAGACATTTCATAATGGTATTTCTGCCTCACTTGAAAAAGAAGGTAAAACTGTCGTTTATATTAGTGATGAGGGAGGCATTCTTGGACTTATCGCTTTAAAAGATACGCTTCGCCAAGAAACAATAGCTGCTATTCGTGATTTACAAAGCATTGGTGTCGAAGCAATTATGATTACTGGAGATAATGAAGAAACGGCAAAAGCAATTGCCTCTGAAAGTAATATAAAGGAATATTACGCATCATGCTTACCAGAAACAAAAGTTGAAACGATTAAAAAGTTAAAAGAAAAATACGGTACAGTAGCAATGGTCGGAGACGGTATAAATGATGCACCAGCACTAGCTACTGCTAGCATTGGTGTAGCAATGGGAGAAGGAACAGACGTAGCTTTAGAAACTGCGGATGTTGTACTGATGAAGAACGAATTATCTCGACTTTCTCAAGCGATCCGTCTATCAAAACGAATGAACCGTATTGTGAAGCAAAACGTAATCTTTTCGCTAGCTGTAATTGCACTACTAATTTGTTCGAATTTTTTACAATTTTTAGCTCTTCCATTCGGTGTTATTGGCCATGAAGGAAGTACGATTCTTGTCATTTTGAATGGCTTACGATTATTAAAAGGAAACAAATAAAACGGGTCCCTCATAAAGGACCCGCTTTTTTTTAATGGTAGCTATTATGCCCATTCGCACTGCTACTCGTTTTATGCTTTGGATGCGAACTGCTTTTTTGTTTATTGTTATTTTTATTATTATGGTTCTTTTTATTATTACTCATGAAATATCCCCCCTGTTCCCTATTATTATGGAACAAGAGCTCACTTTTCATTACGGGAATTATTGTCACCCGTTCTATAATGATGGAGTAAACCATTAATTTCACCGCCAAGTAAAATTACCCATCCAGTTAAATAAAACCATAACATTAAAATAATGATACCACCGAGACCACCATATGTATTGGCGTAATTTGCAAACTTATCTACATAATAAGCAAATGAGTACGATACCACAATCCATCCTACAGTAGCAAATAACGCCCCTGAAATAACTTCTCTTCTTTTTAATTTTCGATCTGGTGCAAATGTATATAAAAAACTAAACAATGCAAATAACACGAAGAAACTCGCTACTAATCGTGTAATGCTCCATACGAAAGAGAAACTATCTGATAAACCGAGTGCTTTAAACACTGCTGCTCCAATAACTTGTCCGAATACTGGGACAATTAACGCAAAGACAATCATAAAAATGATAGCTAATGTAAACACAATTGATAACGCTCTTGTTGTAATAAAAGAACGTGTTTCCTTCACATCATAAGCGCGGTTAAAAGCATTCATAACCGCATTAACACCATTTGAGGCAAACCATAACATAGATAATAAACCAAACGATAATAAACCACCATTTTGCTGGTTTACAACTTTATCTACATTTACCTCAATTAAGTTCATTGCATCATCTGGTACATAAACCTCTAATAAACTAAGCACATCCTCTGTTTGAATGGGGATAAATCCAAGAAGCGTAATTAAGAAAACGAGCCCAGGAAAAATTGCAAGCAAGAAGAAATAAGCGAGCTGTGCTGCCAAGCCCGCTACATCATCACGCATCGTCCGGTCATATAAATCTTTACCAAACGAATAAGTACGATTTCTTCTCACCTTTTCTAAAATTTTTCTCATATATGTTTAAACGCTTTTCTTCTCTTCTTTATCTTGCTTTAACTCAATGTACGCTTCAGTTTTTTTTTCCACTGCATTTGAGTCTTTTATAAATAATTCACGCGCTTCTTTCATACCACCATCTTCAGCAACTACTGGCTCTTCTTCTGCTTTCAGCTCATCTACCTTTGGAGATACAGCTTGAATTTCAATCGTTTCTGGCTTTTCTTCTGGCTCAACTTTTTTCTTACTAAAAATTTCTTTCGTTTCTTTTAACGTCTCTACAACAGATGGCGTTAATTTTTTAATTTCTGCTACTTTCGCTTTTACCACATTGAAATCAGCAAGTTCGCGTCCTTTATCTGTAACAGTTTGCACTTTTTCTTTGATTTTTGCATTTTCACCAATTTCAATCATCTTTGTTTTTGCTTTTTCTGCTGTATTTTTTACTTTTTCACGGTTTTCTTTCTTTAACATGGATACAGCTACACCTGCCGCTACACCAATCGCAATGTTTCGAGCAATATTATTTTTCTTTGCCATATTCCTTCACCCTTTCATTTCTTATGTTAGAAAGTATTTCTTTCTAAGCTTCCTCATATTCCTTGTTCATTTCGAATGAAAGCTAATAGCTTTGCACACCCTTCTGTTACAAGGTCATATACTTCTTGGAAATTCCCTGTATAGTAAGGGTCAGGAACGTCTGTCCAGCCACCGTCTGGAACAAAGTCGGACAGTCTACCAATATAGCCTCCAGTTTTACCTAAACTTTTTAAATCTGCTATATTCTTGTTGTCCATGGCAATAATATAATCAAACTTTGTTAAGTCTTCTTTTTCTACTTGCCTAGCTTTAATTCCTTCAAAAGTGACTGCATTTTCTTTTAAAATTTTTTGTGTTCCTTTATGTGGCGGATGGCCAACATGCCAATCTCCAGTTCCTGCAGAATCAATGACAATTTTCTCTTCGAGTCCCTCTTTTACGACAAGATCTCGAAAAATCGCTTCTGCCATTGGAGAACGGCAAATGTTCCCAAGACAAACAAACAATACTTGAACCATGTTTTTGTTTCTTCCCTTCTTGGTGCATTTCTTAATATATACTTATAGTATAAACAACCAATTATTAAATATAAAGGAAATCCCTACTAATTTAATAGGATTGAAAAGATTCATTAACGAAAATGATAAAAAATGTTAAGATAGCCTTATGTTATTTTAAAGGGGGACACTTCGGTGGATTTATCCGTAAAGTCAGAAGAAAACGTTGAATATATGGTCGAAGCTATTAAAGAAAAATTACGTATGGTTAATGCTGGAGCGATGAGAGCTGCTAGTTTTAACGAAGAAATGTACGAAGATTTACGTGACATTTATGATCATGTTATGAAACGTGAAACTTTCAGCATTAGTGAAATGCAAGCTATTACAGAAGAATTAGGTACATTAATTAAAAAGTAAAAAAGCCTCTCTTATATGAGGCTCTTTTTTATTTCCAACAAATTCATGACAACTCTTCTCTTTCCCTCAACCAACTGTAAAATATTGTACAATAGAAGTAGAACCTCATCTTAGATTTTTTCTCCATACATACTACTCACAAATAATAGCAACACTACCATTGCTAACTGTTTTTACTGGAGGTGCTTACTTATGAGCAATTGGTACAGTAAGACGAAAGATCAAACATTAATTGACCTAGAAACAAACGAACAACACGGTTTAACAGATGAGATTGTAAGTGACCGTTTAAAGCAATACGGTTCTAATGAATTAGCTACAAAACAAAAACGCACTTTATGGCAGCGTATTTTCGCCCAAATTAATGACGTCCTCGTATATGTCCTTATTATTGCTGCCCTTATTTCTGCCTTTGTAGGTGAATGGGCGGATGCCAGTATTATCGCGCTCGTTGTAGTTTTAAATGCTGTTATCGGTGTTGTCCAAGAATCGAAAGCAGAACAAGCTTTAGAGGCATTGAAAAAGATGGCGACGCCTAAAGCTATCGTCAAGAGAAATGGTGAACTAAAAGAAATTCCATCTGAGCACGTCGTTCCAGGGGATATCGTTATGCTCGACGCCGGACGATATATCCCATGCGATTTACGCCTTATCGAAACCGCAAATTTAAAAGTTGAAGAATCTGCTCTAACTGGTGAATCTGTCCCTGTTGATAAAGATGCAATCTACCACCCTTCCATGCAAAGTGATGAGCAAGTACCACTCGGCGACCAAAAAAACATGGCCTTTATGTCTACTCTTGTAACATACGGAAGAGGCGTCGGTGTTGCTGTTGAAACTGGAATGAACTCACAAATTGGTAAGATTGCTACCCTGTTACATGAAGCAGACGATGATATGACACCACTTCAAAAAAGCTTAGCACAAGTCGGAAAGTATTTAGGCTTTGTTGCTGTAGCTATTTGTATCGTGATGTTTCTCATCGGCTTTTTACAAGGACGAGATACACTAGAAATGTTTATGACTGCTATTAGTTTAGCCGTTGCAGCTATTCCAGAAGGCTTGCCAGCTATCGTTTCCATCGTTCTTGCAATTGGTGTGCAGCGTATGATTAAACAAAACGTCATCATCCGTAAACTTCCTGCTGTTGAAGCTCTCGGGTCTGTCACAATTATTTGTTCAGATAAAACAGGCACATTAACGCAAAACAAAATGACTGTAACTCACTTTTATAGTGATAACACATACGATCACTTAGAACATTTGAATGTAAATAATGATACGCAACGTCTATTGTTAGAGAATATGGTGCTATGTAATGATGCGTCTTACAATAACGAATCACAAACCGGGGACCCGACTGAAATTGCTCTTCTGGTGGCCGGAAGCACTTTTAACATGCAAAAAGATCATTTAGAAAAAATACATGAACGTGTTAACGAGCTACCTTTCGACTCAGATCGTAAAATGATGTCAACCGTGCATACATACGATGAAAACTGCTATAGCATGACGAAAGGTGCTATCGATAAGCTCTTACCTCGATGTAACCATATTTTTAAAAACGGGAAAATTGAGATTTTAACTGATTCTGATAAAAATCAAATATTAGAATCTGCCGGAGCAATGTCTCAAGAAGCTTTAAGAGTACTTTCATTCGCATTTAAAAAATACAATTCAAACGATGTGGATATAAATCATCTTGAAGAAAATCTTATCTTTATCGGTCTTGTCGGTATGATTGATCCACCGCGAACTGAAGTGAAAGATTCAATTACAGAATGTAAAAAAGCCGGTATTCGCACAGTTATGATTACCGGTGACCATAAAGATACCGCCTTTGCAATTGCCAAAGAACTTGGCATTGCTGAAGAAATATCTGAAATTATGATTGGAACTGAATTAGATAACATTTCAGATACAGAACTAGCTAGCAAAATTAATCATTTAAATGTATTCGCTAGAGTCTCTCCAGAGCATAAAGTGAAAATTGTAAAGGCATTACGCGCAAAAGGAAATATCGTTTCTATGACTGGTGATGGTGTCAATGATGCACCATCTTTAAAGCAAGCTGATGTTGGCGTAGCGATGGGCATTACAGGAACAGATGTCGCAAAAGGAGCAGCTGATGTCGTGTTAACAGATGATAATTTCTCATCTATCGTGAAAGCTGTTGAGGAAGGTAGAAATATTTATCGTAACATAAAAAAATCAATTCTCTTCCTACTCTCTTGTAACTTTGGAGAAATTATCGCTTTATTTTTAGCGATTTTACTTGGCTGGGCAACACCCCTACGACCTATTCATATTTTGTGGGTAAATTTAATTACAGATACACTGCCTGCATTATCACTTGGGGTTGATCCTGAAGATCCAGATGTGATGAAGGAAAAACCACGACATGCGAAAGAAAGCCTATTTAGTGGTAGCGTTCCTTTTCTTATTTTCAATGGGGCTGTCATTGGGATTTTAACGTTAATAGCCTTTATCGCCGGAGCAAAATTCTATACTGGAGATACAAATTTATTCCCTCTTTTCCCAGAGCGAATTGATGAGGATGCTCTATTACATGCCCAAACGATGGCATTTGTCGTTCTTAGTTTTTCTCAGCTTGTTCATTCATTTAACTTGCGTTCAAGAACGAAATCGATTTTTTCAATTGGGATCTTTACAAATAAATATTTAGTCTTCTCCCTTCTTATCGGTGTTCTTATGCAAGTTTGTATCATCTCCATCCCGCCCCTTGCAAATATATTCGGTGTACATGCATTAACGATGCGAGATTGGGGATTTGTTCTCTTATTAAGTATCATTCCACTTGTTGTGAATGAAATTATTAAATTAGTGAAGAGAAACTAAAAGGCAATGAGGACTATTCCTCATTGCCTTTTCATTTATCCTTGTAATTCTTTTTTGATATTCTCTGTTAATGTAGCCATACGCTTGCGACTTTCTTCACGCTCACGTTTATTTTGTTCTTCAATTTGTTGTGTTTCTTGCATACCTCTTGAAATAATGTTCCAAGTTTCCTCAAGTGTTTCCATTTTAATACTAGAAGAACCTGATAATCTCGCTACTTCTACACTTTGCGTTGCGATATTTTGTGCATTTTTCTTAAGTAATTCATTTGTACGGCGATCAAGTTCAGCCATAGAATCTGCAACAAGCTTTTGACGTTTCGCATTTACTGCTTGAATGATACCATTTTTAAAGATAGGAATCGTCGTAATAAATGCTGTATTGATTTTACCAATTAATTTATTATTACCACGTTGAATCATGCGAATTTGTGGTGCTGTAAGTAGCGCAACCATACGAGCTTTTTCTAAATCATCAATACGTTGCTCTAAAATTTCAACCGAGTTTTTAAGCGACTCTAATTCAATACCTGCTAATTGATCATTATTACGCACGCGCTCTTCATACATCGGAACTAATTCTGTATTTAAACGCTCTAATAACATTTCTCCTGCTACTACATACTTCTCTAAGTCTAAATAATATTTTAAGTTTTGCTCATACAAGCCATCTAACGTACCAATTGATTTTTTCATCTCATCTTGGTACTTCGTAATTTCCACATAAACTTTATCAATTTCGCGGCCCATCGTTTGATATTTACTAAAGATTTGTTCTATCATTTTATCCGCTTTTTTGAACATGCGCGAGAAGAAACCACTTTTTTCTTCCGCAAAGTCTTTACTATCAAATCTGTCCATAATTTTACCAAGTTGCTTTAACAATTCACCAGAATCTTCTATCTTTGATAGAGACATTGTATGTAAAATTTGATCAGCGAAACGTGAAATTTCCATAGAAGGTTCTTTTCCAAGTTCAATTAATTCCAGTTGATCTTTAATATCTACTGCGTTATAAATACGTTGCACATCTGCATCTTGTCTAAGTTGCAAGCGAACATCTTGTGCGGTTTGCTCATTCAATTCAGTTTTCGAATCTAGTACGACTGGGTTATTCATATGGTATTCTCCCTTTCCTTATAAAAATGGACGAAATATTCCTTTTATTGTTTGTGATAAATTTTTATAGGCTGATGAACCATGAAACTCAAGATCGAAATTAACTTCTTCAAGCCAATGGGAATCGAATGCTCCTGCTTCAACATACGGTTCAATATCGTTTCTGCCCGTGGGATTGAAATGGAATACATCTACTCCAATTTGATTCAAAAATAGTAATAAAACAGCGTCAGAACGAGTTAATTCTCCACTCTTCTCATTATTAAATATAACAATTTTCGGTACATCTTGTGAATAATCAAATTTCTCAAGCTGTTCTAAAATATTAGGTGGTATTTGAGAAAGTTGTGCGAAAACATACAGTGCTACATCTTGTTTCGTTTCTTTCGCAATTGGTTTGCACATTTCACTTTCGCACGTATGGATAATCGCCTCTGCAATCCCATGTTGTAAACCTTCCGGTAAACGCTTATGCGGCCACCAATGGCTATTCATAATTAGATCAGGATGTAATTTCCCAGCTCGGTCCAATGCATCTCGATAATGATATTGGAAATTTGCTTTTTGCTCTTTCGTAAATGGGAATGTATTAATTAATAAACTGTTATCAAATGATGTAACAACCTTTAATCGTTGAAAATATTCTTTATCATTCTTTGAAACGCCTGATATTTTCGCAAATAAAGAAGGAATATAAATATGTTTATTTTCAACAAAGAATGTTGGACGTACAAATGCCTTTTCTTTCGTAATTAAAAAGAGTTCATCATATGTCGTTTTTAACGTACGTGCTACAGGTGTATACGAACGAAATTGCCACGGTTTATATAATAGTGAATTATCGTGGTGAAGTACTTGTTCAATTTCTTTCGAAGCTTGATACGCTACTGTTGCAACACGCTCACGTCGACGATCAGGGAATGGTTCAAGCGAAATGCGACCCGGATGAGATACAACAAAAGTTCTTCCCTCTTCATCAATATTTTCAAATCCATCTTTTCCTTCGGGGTGATAATAAAGCACATCACAACCGAGCATAATAAGAAAATATAAGAAATATATACGGCTTTCCTGTGCATCACCATACCAAACGATACGCGGCATTTGTTTCTTATAATTAATCGTAGAGAACCACTTCGCTACGTAATTTTCGCTTAGTTTAATTATGTCGATTAAGAAACGACGGAAACCTTCTGTCTTTAACGACTGATTATGTTGTTTCTCATATAATTTCAATACTGAAATGAACGTCGCATGTATGTAATGCTGTAAATCAGGATTGTCTACTTTCGGTAAAAGTTGTTTCCCAGATAAGTGTGCAACTAGCCTATTTACTGTCAGACCATTTGGTGCTTCTTGATGTAATCCGAACACTTCTTGAATATGACGAAGCTTTTCCGAATCAATCACTTTGTTTAAATTTTGTTCGTGTAAAACTTCGATTCCTTTCGCTTCACTATAATCAAACAGTTTATTAAAATATTCATCTACATCATTAGGAACGCCAAGGATTCGACATGCTATATAACTAAATTTCATTTCATTCTCTGTCAGCTCATATTGTGGGCGTTTTTCTAAAAGTGTTTCAAATTGCTTTAAATCTGATTCATCTTTTAATGCATATGGTTGAAGTGTAAAACGTGAAAACACAACAGTTCACCTCCAAAAACATTTACGTTTTTTCTAAATCTTCCTTCTATTATAAACTATTTTTGGTTATAAAAAATGGGCGCTCGTAAAACGAGCAAACCCATTTCAATTATTTATTGTCTTCTTTAGTAGCTGCAACTTCTTCTTTAGCTTGTCCAGAATTCTTCATGTAGTGAATTATAAATGTTGCTCCAAATGCTACAACTAAAATAATGAAGAACAGTGTATGACTAATATGAATATCAATTAGAGACAATAGCATTTTCGATGCGATAATTAAGATTAAAATATATGCTGTCGTTTCAAGCTCTGGAATACGCTCTAACAATTTTAAGAATACACCAGCGATACCACGCATCATTAAAATACCGAGCATTCCGCCTAATAATAAAATCCAAACTTCATTAGATACACCAAATGCAGCAAGTACGCTATCTACAGAGAACGCGATATCCATTAATTCAACCATCGCAACTGTTCCCCAGAAGACACCGAACATTCTAAAGAAAATACTGTTTTGATTCATACCGTGAGCTTCGTCTTCTTCACTTGCACCTTTACGCTTATCAATAAAGTATTTTACTGATAACCAAGCAAGGTAAAGTGCACCAAGAAGTTTTACCCACCATAATTTAATTAAGAACATTCCAATTCCAATCGCAATAAAGCGGAACACATAAGCTCCAATAAGTCCATAGAATAATGCTTTTTTACGTTTTTCTTCCGGAAGGTGTTTTACCATTACTGCTAACACAAGTGCGTTATCGGCAGATAACAAACCTTCAAGTACAACAAGTGTACCTATTAATCCCCAAGATACTGGATCTTGCAACACTTTAATCCACATGTCCAAGTCGAAAAACTGAGCATACGTATCAAGGATTCCTTGCAAAATACTCATCTTACCTTTATCCCCTATTCTTTGCTAGATTTATAGAAAGGTCAAAAAAAGGAAACGAATATCGTTTCCTTTCTATGCATCCAAGCCATACGCTCTTACAAGCGCACCTAAACCACCTTGGAATCCACTTCCTACTGCATTAAACTTCCACTGTCCATTATGACGGTATAATTCACAAAAGACAACTGCTGTTTCGATGGAGAAATCTTCCCCTAAATCAAAACGAAGAACTTCTTCATTCGTCTCTTCATTTGCTAAACGAACAAACGCATTTCCTACTTGTCCAAAGTTTTGACTACGGCCTTCTGCATCATAAATCGTAACTGTAATAGCAATTCTGTGCACATCTGCTGGAACTTTCTTTAAGTCCACAACAAGTTGCTCATCGTCACCTTCACCTTCACCTGTACGGTTATCTCCTGTATGTAAAACAGATCCACAAGGAGACTGTAAATTATTATAGAAGATAAAATCAGTTTCCTTCGTACATTTTCCGTTTGCATCTAATAAAAAGGCAGATGCATCTAAATCGAAATCTGATCCACCGTCATAAGATTTAATATCCCATCCAAGACCAATTACTGCTTTTGTTAAACCAGGGCTTGTCTTACCCAAATCAATTTTCTGTCCTTTTTGTAATTGAATAACCATCTATATTCACCTCTATATTTTTATCTTTAAAAATATATCCATCGGTAAACATACATTTCACCGATGGATATATAAATTAAATCTATTACTCTACGTCTAAACCAAAGTTATTACATAGAGACGCTAATCCACCTTGGAATCCACTTCCGATTGCATTGAATTTCCAGTCACCTGCATGACGGTATAATTCACCTACTACTACGGCTGTTTCAATAGAGAAATCTTCTCCTAAATCGTAACGAATTAATTCTGCATTCTTTTCTTCATCTAAAATACGTACGAAAGAGTTAGAAACTTGTCCGAAGTTTTGGCTACGCCCTTCTCCATCATAGATTGTAATTGTGAAACAAATACGTTCGATATGTGCAGGTACATTTTTCAAATCTACTTTGATCGATTCGTCATCGCCTTCACCTTCGCCAGTTCGGTTATCTCCTAAATGCTCGACAGCACCATTCGCACCTTTTGGGTTATTATAGAAGACGAAATCCTCTGCACCTGAAACTTTACCGTTAGCGCCTACTAAGAAAATACTAACATCTAAATCGAAATCGTTTTGTCCGTCATAACGATTCGTATCCCAACCTAGTCCTACAAGAACTTTTGAAAGACCCGGATTCGTTTTTGTTAAGTCTACCTTTTGTCCTTTTTTCAATGAAATTGATGCCATATTCAATTCCTCCTCGGTTTATTTTATTGATAACGTGATACAATCTCACTTAAGTTTTTATCTTGTGTGCCTTCTCCAACAGCTGAAAACTTCCATTCACTTCCGTGACGATACATTTCACCTGCAATTAGAGTCGTTTTGCCAGCATAATTATCCGATAAATTATAGCGTGCTAATTCTTCACCAGTTTGCGGGTTTTGAATACGAATATATGCATTACGAATCATCCCGAAATCTTGACGACGATTTACACAGTCATAAATATTTACAACGAATACTAAACGATTAATACGGCTCGGAACTTTATGTAATTCTACGAAAATTGTTTCGTCATCACCAGCGCCTTCACCTGTTAAATTATCTCCTGAATGAATAATACTACCACAAGTAGAAAGTTTATTTCCGAAGTAAACTAAATCATTTTTGTTTAAAAAACGATCTCCTTCTAACATAACAACAGATGCATCACAATCTACATTTGGTTTACTTCCAAATAATGAAGACAGAAATCCACCTGATTGCCCAATTGGATCCCAGCCTAAGCCAACCTGTAGTTTTGCTACTTTTGGTTGTCCTTTCGTTAAATCGATCTTTTGACCTTTTTCTAAAATAATAGGCATGAAGTTTCTCCCTTTCTACAAAGCATTTTCCAAATCGGAAAATATTGTATTCTTCTCTTATATTGTAGCATTATTTACCTAGCGATAAAAAGGATAAATTCTCAGTTATATGAAAACATTCATATAATTTACTTATGATGATGTAAGAAGTGGTAAATAGCACCAATCATTCCTGCACAATTACCGTTTTGTGCAAGTTCAATCTCACAATTATTATAAATCTCTTGGTTTAAGTATTTACTGACCTCTTCTTTTACTTCTTTTAAAAACTCATTTCCTCTATCGGTAATTCCTCCACCAATAATAATCTTTTCTGGATTGAAAATATAAGCAAGATTACTAATTCCGATTGCCAAATGTTTAAAGAAGATCCTAACTGCTTGAGCAACTTCCTGATCTCCTTTATCATACAACTCGAAAATTAATCTCCCATTCCACTCACCTTTTCCTTTATATTTTCTGACAAGACGAATTAATCCTGAAATCGAGGCAACCTCTTCAAACGGTTTTCCTTCTATTAACATATTCCCCCATTCACCAGCACTAAATGAATGCCCTCGGTACAATTCTCCCTCTATAAAAATCGCTCCCCCAATCCCTGTTCCAAGGGTGAGCATAATAAAGTTCTCTTTCTCTCTTCCACTACCATTCCATTTTTCTCCAAACGCTGCACAATTCACATCATTGTCAATCGATACTGGAACTTTTAATATCTCTTGCAATCTATCAATAATAGGAATAGTACGATATCCCGGAATATGATTCGCACCTCCCGTCACAATTCCTTTACTAATATCAACAATCCCCGTAGTGCTAATACCAATTCCTGCAATAGTATGTTCATTCATTATTTTTTTTGATACATATATAAGTTTTTGAATAGTTTGTTCTCCGCCTAAATGAATTTCTGTTGCAACTGTTTTACGCTTTAATACTCTCCCTATTTCTGAAACAATGCCATACTTAATTTGCGTACCGCCAATATCAAACGCTATATACTCTTTCATCTACTGCCACTTCCTCTACCGTTCTGAATGTAAATTCTCCGCCTCTACTATTTGTAGGAAATCTACATTAACTCTTTTCTGCTTTGAGAAATACACCACCTTTTTCTATATATAGTTTTTTTTGCATAAAACTCTTTTTCCTAAGAAATATTACAAAGGGATGTATTTTAGATGGAATATTAATTTCTTAGGAGGAAAACCATGACGAAAATCTTCATTTTAGCATCAACACTCTCTTTATCTTTTTTTAGCGGTTTAAATATTGGTAATGCTGCAACTGAAAACTTCCGCCCATTAACAAACGCTATTGTACAAAATAGTGATCATTTTGCAGAAGGAAACTCAAAGGATAATAATAAACCTCCAGGAAATAACGGTTCTCAGAACGATAGTGGTTCTGGTGACAACGGTTCTGGCGGCAATGGTTCTGGTGGCAGTGGCTCTGG